>DAOUUR010000027.1 GCA_030668045.1 bacterium | reverse complement strand
GGCATGGGGCGTGGCCCTTAAAGCCGCCGATGTGGCCGGAATTGTTGCCCTGTATACCGACGATATCGTGCGCATGGCTCCCGACATGCCAACCATCAGGGGCAAGCAGGCGATCGAGGAAATTTATCGCGGCGTCTTCGAAGCGTTCACCGTCGGGATTGTTTGGCCGGTGGAAGGGACCGAAGAGATAATCGTGGCCGATGGCTGGGCGTTCCACCTGAGCGAATACGTTTTAGAGATCACTCCTAAGGCAGGCGGTGAGGCAGCCAAGGAGTGTGGAAAGATCGTCGAAATCTGCCAAAAACAGCCCGATGGATCATGGAAGTTCGCACGCGAGATTTGGAACAGCAACGGCCCGGTTGGCAAGGAGTGAGGGGCACCCTGCGCCGGATTGGCTTGGCCGGGTGGCCCACCCTTTAAGGGTGGGTTTCTATGTGCCTGTTCGCGGGCTGAGTTTGTGCGCAATCGCTGATGGCATATTTTTTATTGTCTGATTTCCCCTTATGCGCAATAATGAGAAAGCGACTCACTCTGGAAGGTGGGTAAGACACTCAAGGATAACTTTCGTGAACGACAAAAGTGTTCTCATCATTGGCAATTCCGACGGCATCGGCCTTGCCCTAACCAAAAGGTTGTTGTCTCTCGGGTGGCAGGTAGTCGGACTGTCAAAGAGTCCATCACCTCTCGCAGATGAATCGTATCGTCATATTGTTGCAAATGTAATCGATGATGTATTTTGCCAGCAGCTTACAAATGAAGTTACGACGACTCCTGATATGGTCGTCTATTGTGCCGGAATCGGCGAAGCCTTTGATCTGACTGCCATTGAATCTGAGCGAATGGCATTCGAGGTCAATCTGATGGGGGCTGTCAAAACGTTTGAGGTTGTGCTGCCAAAACTGATAGCAAACAAGCGAGGACATATCATCGTGCTGTCCAGCCTGGCCGATGTGCTAATCTCAGCTGAGGCACCCAGCTATTCGGCCTCGAAGGCCGCCCTGTCTTCGTATGTTGAGGGTCTTGCCCTGGCGGTCAGACAATATGGTGTCGCGATAACAAACGTGCGCTTTGGTTTTGTCGCAACCAAGATGGCCAAGGGTGCCAGGCAACCGTTTATGATGTCGGTAGACGAAGCGGTAGATCACCTTGTGCGGTGCATTAGAAAACAACCCGTTCGATATTCCCGGCCCCGCCTCATGGCTGTGATTGTCTTGTTGGTTAGCTGGTTTGTGAGGGTAAGACTGACTCTCTCTGGACGACCTCGCTGAGTTCCTCGGGTGGCTCTTGCCTGTATCTCAATCAGCGGATCCGGGCAATGCCAGGCTGTGCTTGTCTCAGAGCAGGCTGTGCCTGTTCGCAGACAGAGTTTGGCGTTCGCCATACAATGACCGCTGGCCTTACGCTCCACCGCGGAGCTTCTTGATGATTGTTTCGGCGGGGCAGAATCCGGTGAATGATGATTGAACGAGGTTCATGCCGACGAATGTTGCAAGTACCAGCCATAGCGGCGAGACGAAATAGTACAGGACCAGCGATACAATCACCATACTACCGGCGAGAAGCCTGATTGAGTTTTCAACACTCACGATTGTTCTCCTTTGTTACTACCAGAGCGAGACAGCGTTGTCCCGCCCTGTTGTGTTTGCGGCAGTGTCGATGCCGTGCAGGTTTGTCAAAAGCCGTACGTTACTTTTAGGTACGCATTATCGTTTTTCTGGAACCGGCCAAAGTCGGTGGCTTCGTACTTGCCATCGAAGATATTGGCTCCGGCCGCCAGCGTGATCTCGTCGCTGTATTTGTAGCTGGCAGAGAGTCGGACATACATGTCCTCGTCGGTGGGTGAGAAGAACACAAAACCCGACAGCGTCAGTAGTTCGTCGGCCAGCATCTTTGTAATTCTCGAAGTGACCAGATGCCGTATCTCATCGCGCACGAACATACCGGCTGTTTCGTTTTGCATCCGGTAGAGATCGTGATCAAGCATATACTCAACCTGCCACTGTGCATTGGCGGTGAGATTGGTTGCTACCTGGCGTTCAAAGCCGAGAAGACCAGCCAGTTGTGAGTTTGGCATCTGGGCGTTAGTGCCATCGACATCATCACGTGAATCATAGAATCCACTCTCCAGCCAGATGATTCCACCAAGCATCGGTCCACGTATCGACGCGCCATACAGGTTTAGTTTTGGATAAACCAGCAGGGGTATGGGTGTTGAACCGGACATATCCATCTCAACGCCCATCGGGTTTTTGTAAAATCCTCTATAGAAATAGAGAGCGGAACTGAACGATCCGATAGTGCGATTCAACCGGAATGCAAATTCGCCGTTGTCAAAACGGGAGGCTGGTACGGTTGAACTGAACAACTGCGACTCACCTACAATCTCTTCGCCGTTGAAGTAGCTCAGCTTCCGTCCGGTCGGCAGACGGTTTGGTTCGAACTGCGGCGTCCAAACCAACGATAACGAACCGAGGCCAGTATAATAATCAGCCCTCAGTGCGTTCTGTGGTGCCTTAAGATACTGGTCGTCGCGACCGGTAAAGAATGACTGGTAATCCTTGGCGAAGACATCATTGATAAAAACCAGATCGCCTGTTCCCCAGGTGAGAATCTGTCGACCAAATTTGAGATCGAGATTGCTTCCAAGCTGGAACTTAAAGTATCCCTCACGAAGCTCCCAGTTGTATGTACCTGTATCGGCACCGTCGTAGACAAAATCGAGACGTGCGAAAAACTCACCGGCATCTCCAAAATGTTCAGCGCGAAGCTGAAGTCGCGTCTCCGAGGCGGTCAGTTCAGTGGCGGTCGGATTTGTTTCGTCAAGACGCGCACCTTGAAGGTTCTGGAGAAACCCATCAATAAGAACCTCTGCCTTCAAAGGAACGGTTAGCGCTACCATAACAAGCAACAGCCCCGTTATCAGTAATCTAATTTGAGTCATCATTGCTACACCTCACCTACTTTATGTACTTGCGCGGCGGATTCTTGAGGTATCGTTCAGTGAAGATCGACTTATCAAGGCCGGTATTGTACTTGATGTTGGAAAACTCAATAACAGTCTTGCCGCCCTTCTTGACATTCTCCATCGATCGGGTCGTCATTGTAACGACACCATCAATCTCCTCTACGCGGTCGGCCCGAAATACCCTCACCAGTTTGTCCTTCTTATTATAGTAGTTTTCCAGCAGCGGCAGGTAGCTATCATGAGCGATATACGACAGCTTACGAGCAAGACCTTTTTGTTCCTTCTTTGGAATCGATTCGATCACCCAGACATCGGTCCCGTTGATAGTGGAATCACCGATCAGGGTGTGCGTATCCTCGGTCCAATGACGACCGGAAACGTCTTCATAACTGAAATGCGATCCAACAAAACTGGAGTTCTTATCGTCGGCTGAGATCGGCTTGATCAGGTCAACCGAAGGCACATAGATCCAGCGTTGATCGTTTCCGTCGGGAACCTTATGTACCATGAAAGTCAACCGCGAGATATCGGACGGCTTCTTGAAATAGGTATAGTATCTCTGTCGTCCACCATCTTCTTCATCAATGCGCAGCATAATGAATTCTTTTACTCTTTCCTTGCCGCGCTTATCGGTGATAGTCATCGTTACATCACCAACACCATCATCGGCAGCATAGTAGTAAGCCAGATGGGACTTCTTCATGATTTCATTGACATTCTGTGCCGCTGTTTTCGTGACAATCGTCAGCCCAAAGGTTAAGATCGTCAGAGTCAAAAGCATCGTAATTCGTTTCATGACATTCTCCTTTTATATCTTCTACTTTTCTTCTCAAGTTAGCTGATTTGTTCCTGTGTCTTGCTCTTTGTTCCTAAAGTATGGTGCTGCGTAGCTTTTGTTGAGGGCAACAATGTGTTGCCGAAAATGCGAACGATCGAGGGCAAAAGCAGCAGCGTGACCAGTCCCGATACAACCATGATCGCCAGGAAGAACGAGCCGACCGTAATGTACGGTACCAGTGTTGAGAAAATCATCGGCACGAACCCTATCGCAATTACGAGTACATTGCGGCTGATGGCCCGACCGGTGCCTTCGAATATCTCGTTATATGATTCTCTGAAATTGGCTGTGCGTTTGTGAATCGTCCGTAGGCGCTGAATGAAGTGGATAGCGAAATCTATTGATAGACCAAGCGTCAACGAACTTAACACCGCTACCGGCATATCGTATGGCTTCCCAATGAAACCGATGAAGGCATAGATAGCCATGATGGTGATGGTGAGGGGCAGCATTGAGATAAATCCCCACCGGAACGAACGGAACAGGGCAACCATCATGATAAAGACAACAACGAATGAGCTGATAAGCGAACGACGCATGCCGGTCACCATCTGGTGTTGCCAGGTTATATTAATGTAGGGCAAACCTGCCCAGTTGACGGTGACACCATTGGGAGGTGGATTGCTGGCGATAAAGTCATTGGCCCGTTTGACCACCTGCGACACAGCCATATTGTCTCCGGCTTTTAACTGGACCCAAAGATTTGCCTTGTTGTATTCCGGAGTTACAAATTTGAACAGATCGTCCGGATCGCCACCCGACATCTCAAAGAGAAACAACATCTGGGCAATTTCGGTCTGGCTTTCCGGCAGTTCCGCTTTGGTAGAGTCACCGCCGAAAAGCTCGAAGCGAACTTTCTTGACGATATCCGGCAGTCCCGAGACAGCACCAACGATCTCTTCTTTTTCGAGTTCACGCTGCAACGTTTCCATGTATTTCTGAACATCGGGATCCTTGACCGCGTCGTCATCGGAACCCTCGATTACAAGATAGTTCATGTAAGTACCGGCCAGGTGCTGGTTCATAATAGTATCGGCGATGCGGATAGGGTGTGATTTTTTGAACCATCGGACCGGGTTGTCGTTGACGACAATCATCGAAAGCCCGACTGCCGACACGACTACAACAGCAAGCGATGCGAAAACGATTGACTTGCTGTATCGGAACGACAGGTTGCGGAAAACGTTCATGAGTCGGGCTAAGAGTCCGTGATTTTCATCATCGGCGCCAAAATTATGCAGGGTTTTCGCGGGAATGAGCATTGCAATGGCCGGGTTGAGTGTGATCGATAGAAACCAGGCTACAAGAATTCCGAATGCCACGAATATCCCGAAGACTTGCACCGGTGGGATCGGCGTCAGAGCAAGAGAAATGAACCCAGCTATAGTTGTGGCCGAAGTGAACAGCATCGGAAGAAACAGTTCACTGATTGAGTGCCGGATAGTTGCATCTTTGTGTTTGTGCTTCTTATAATTATCGTGAAACTCGGATATGATATGGATCGAGTTTAGAACTGCGATTGGAATCAGAAAGATCGGTATCATCGATGACATGATATGAACGGTATTACCGGTCAGGATCAGAAGTCCCATCGCCCATATAACAGACATGATGGCCACGATCATCGGTGCCAGAATAATCCGGACCTTGCGGAAGAACATCAGAAGCAGCAGGAATATGATAAGCAATGCTGCCGGTGCGGAGTAGGCCATCTGCGAGAACATCTCGGCGCCAAATGAATCCTCGGCCATCGGTAGTCCGGCGATGTAGAACTTTTCGTCGCCGCCGTATTTCTCGGTTATGATTTTGATTTCCACGGCAATGCGGTGTGACATGTCTTTTGATTCGATAGGAATCATGATAGCCACCGCGCGGCCATCTTCGGAGGCAAGCTTACCGTTGAGGATAGGATTCAGATTTATTCTTGAAAGGATATAGTCGGCCTGGTCCTGGGTTTCGATTTCATCCTCCATCAGGGCCGCGACAACCATCGCGCCGCCATCCCCCTGTTTGATATCATCGACAGTCGATGGGGCAATTATGTCATCGGCAACGACTCCATCAATGTCCTCAATCTCAGCAGTAATATTGTATATGCGGTTTAACGTTTGTGGCGTAAAGGCACCGGTTTCTCTGACAACTCCAACCGCAATGAAGTCTGACAGGCCAAAATCCTCTTTGGTTTGATGCTCGAAAATTCGGACTGGCTCATCGGCGGCGAGCATATTTTCCGGGTCAGTATCAATCGTGATTTTCGGAAACTGCATTGCAAAAAACGCCGTGATGACTACAGCCAGACCAATAACCCACCAGGGATGGTCGATCGAAAAGCTTGTAAGCCCTTTCTTCATAACACTTTCTCCTTTTTTTCTTTTTTCGCTTTTATGATTAGATATTAAAAGGTAGAAAATGATTCAGAAATGGACGCTTTTGATCCATTCTTGGGCAATAAAAGGTGGTTTTACAAATGTGTGACGGAATTGATTCAGCGGCCATTGGCCGGTTGGCGACCGTAAAAACCTATTTCTTGCCGAACTTCTTGTCCCAGTGCTGCTTAAGGAGACCGGCGAGTTTTGCTTCTAACGCCGGAGACAGTGCCTCGGGGCGACCTTCCCGACAGAGTCTCACCGTCTGCTTCAGCGTATCAACCATGATCTGACAGTTCTTGCACTGGCCGACATGGGCCTCAATTTCTGCGCATAATTCGGGAGTAACACCGCCGTCAAGATAATCGTTGAGGTTGCTGATATAGTCAGGACACTTTTTTTCCATATTCAGCCTCGAATGTTGTTGCCAGCATATCACGCATCGCCAACCGGGCACGAAGAATTCGTGATTTGGCCGATGCTTCGGTTTGTTTGGTCAGTCGGGCAATCTCCTTGACCGACAGTTCTTCTACGTACCGGAGCAGGAAAACCTCTCGATACTTGAAGGGGAGTTCGTTTGTGGCTTTGTCGATAATATCTCGAAGCCGCCCCGCCTCAAGAACTGTGTGTGGGTCCTTCCAGTCAAACAGCGCAAACTCATCGCCAGAGTGGTTACCGTCGGCCGTTGCGCCGGGAAGATATTCTTCGATTGGTTTGAGTTCGGTCTGCTTTTTTCTGGCGAACTGACCGCGGGTGATGTTGAGGGCGATAGTGTACAGCCATGTGCCGAACGACGCGTCACCTCGAAATTGATCAATCTTGTCGATCGCTTTCACGAGCGTATCCTGCATAATATCCTCGGCATCCTGATTGTTCCCACTGAGGCGTCTGACCATGCCAAACACTTTGTCTTTGTGGGCATCGACCAGTTTCATAAACGCCTCAAAGTCACCGCTCTGGGCTCTTGCCAATAATTCCTTTTCACTCATTTGATCATAAAATAGGCGAGATGATTCACACGGAAAAGAAAAATATTGCGGCAACAATTAAGTGATTAGTCTAAATTCTGCCTCAATCAGCCTCGTAGATCAGAGGCAAGTGAAGATGAGGATGGAATATACCAATAAACAGTAGATTCCATTAAGCTGGCGATGCGCCACCAGACTTTTGGAATGGCGAAGTTGGTTAATCAGCAGATTCCGGGGTTCGTAGACTGAGACTATCCGACAGGCATTGCCTGCAATAGTCAGTTTAGAAGGTATACGATAACGAAGTCGATATCAGGTCGATCCGGGAGTTGTCAAACTCGCTGTCATGCCACTCCCATTCAGCTGAGTAGAGCATAGAAAGCGAAAGATGTCCGGCAATTGTAAGATCGCCAATAAGCGAGACTCGTTCAAAAATGAAATCGGATTGATACTCCGAGGCGAGGCCGTAGGTGCGTTTGCCGGTGAACGACTCAACCGAGAGAAACAATCGACCGACGCGCATGTAATCCAGTTCGCCCTTAAGGCTGAATTCCTTGTATTCCTGGCTCTCGCCCAACTCAGAGGAACCATCGACCAGAATACCAAACGCCGGTCCCAACCCAAATTGTGCATCGCCGGAGCTCAGTCCAATGACAGCTTCAGCCTTGAGATTGGAATAACTGAAATTGGTCGGGTCATCCGGGTCGTAACGGACCGACTCAAAACTGCACTCCTGCCTCAAGTAGATTCGGTCTGAGGGCTGAAGTCTGTTTCTGATTTGCAGATACAGTCGGTAATGATCGTCTTCATTGAAGGGCTGGTTGTAGTTCTTGCTCTCTCCCCTGAGATACAGATCAAGCGATCCCCCGCGACGGATATTAACCAGACTCAGATTGACGCCAAGATTCAAATAGTTAAGCTGCGAACTGTCGGGAACAATTGAGCGTTGCACAAACAGGTCGGCATCGGCAAATGTAAAGTCACCGAACGATTTGGTCAGGCCGATTGCTCCTCCGGAGCGCACGTAGTTATAGATATACTCCGATGTCGAATCGAATGAAACGAAATCTCCCCGAAGCTGCAACCATCCCTTGATAGAGTTTGATAGAGGAGTTGTGAACCGAGTGCGAACGACTCCCAGGAGATAATTATCTCCGGGCGTCGCGGAATTGCGATACCGATGTTTGAGTTCAAGCTCTGAAACAAAGTCAAACCGTGAATCTCCCAGAGGGAGCCTGAGATTGGCATTGGAGCGGGTCCGCAGGAATTCTCGTGATTGTTCGTATGATTGCCGCAGTTCCACTCGGCGGTCTTGAAACGGGAGGTATCGCACAGACAAAGATGCCCGCATGTCATCCAGGTAATCTCTCTTGAGCTGCCAATCGATAACACTGCTATCAGCACCCGTCAACATTAGAGAGTCTGCAAAGAATTCCTGAGATATGAGATCATATCCAACATTTGCTGTCAACCGCAACTCTGCCGCCCTCGAGATCGAGGGCGACAGTAACAAAAGGAAAGCTGTCAAAGAAAACAGGAATGTTTTCATACGGGCAATCTGATCCAGGCCTAAGACTCCTGTTCCATCTGGAGATACTTCTGAAGCTGTTTAATTTTCATCTTCGCAGCGCGCAGAGCGGCATTGGCGGCATCCAGATTATCTGACTCGTATGCTTGGTTTGCCAGAGCAAGCTGTTCCCGGATCTGAGCCAGCAGTTCCTGACCTCTTGTATCGTCCGGAGCAACCTGACCGACAAGCATTTCATAGATGGCCTGAGTCCGCTCCAGTCGGCTCAAGAACTCGCCTTCGCCACGGCATTCCTCGACAGCCCGGTTGGCCAGACGGAATGCCTTCTGCAACATTTCGCCGGCTCCCTTGACTTTACCTTCGGCAAACAACTCACCTGCTTTTTCTTGAAACTGAAAAGCCTTCTGAAGCATCTCGGAAGCTCTTTCCGATTCACAGTCGGCAATAATCGCTCGGTGATTTTCAATCGTGTTGCTGACCTGATCGTAGCGACGCTGGAATCGTTTCTCTGCTTGTTTTCGATCACGAAACGCCTCGATGATCTTGCTCGCTGCCTTTTCTACCTGATTGCACAACTTGAGAGCGGGACGATTTTGTCCGGAACGATAGAATTCTCTGGCGCGTTGCAGATTCTCTTTAGCGTTCCGCCATAGGGCACGGAACTGCTGTGGGATTTCTTCGGGGGCATTTTCACGAATTCGGTCGAGGAGCCCTTTGGCGTGCTCAAGCTTTCTCTGCACAAGGTCGTGGTTTTCCTCGGCTGATCGCCCGGCTGTGATCGCTCGTTCGGCTAACTGGCGAGCCAGTTTTGTCTGTTCCATCGCCTGACCGTACCGTCGTGCGTGAAAACTCTCCCAGGAAGCATCACGAATTCGCTTCGCTTCCTCAAAGGCTACTTTCCCGGTCGGGGTCATCAAGGAATAAATGACCTCACGAGCCCGTTCGAGGACCTGATCGGTCCGATCAAGTTCTACGAGAACCCGATCCATATCGCCACTGCCACCGCCACCCTGAGCATTGGCTACAGGGGCAAAAATGACAACAACGATGGCCAGAATCAATAATGAAATAGTTTTCTTGTACATATATTCTCCTTCAGTTTGGCTGCTCTGACATATTCAGCTACAAACGGCGTGCCATACTCGCAGACAGGCTCTAACCGCTGAAACGGTAGCAGCTTAGTCGCCTCCAAGGCGACTTGCCTACCTCCAAACTGTACCAATCGGTACGTTTTGAATGAACCGTATAGTATCAAATACCGTCAGAGCGGGAGGTTATGCGCCTTCATTCGACTGTAGAGACGGCGGCGGCTAATATTCAGAAGTTTGGCCGCCTGACTCTTATTGCCATCCGCCTTTCTGATCGCCTCCACTATCATCTGTTTCTCAGCCTGATCCAGCCCATCGCCGGCCAGGTCTTTGGAGCTCTCCGGCAACAGCGGTCGGTCGTCAACCTCCAGTGAGAAATCATCGACAGACAGTTCTTCGCCTGACGCAAGGATAGTAGCTCGCTCTATCACATTTCTCAATTCCCGAACATTACCCGGCCAATCGTACGATGTTAACATCCGCGAAACATCGTCGCCAAGATCGGGGTGCGGATACTTCTGCTGGTGCAAAAAGTGACGTGCCAACTGGAGAATATCATCTCGCCGTTGGGTAAGCGCGGGCATTTCGATGGGAAAGATGTTGAGTCGGTAGTATAGATCCTCTCGGAATCTCCCGGTTTCAATTTCCCCTTTCAGGTTTCGATTGGTAGCCGCTACAACCCGGACATCGATATCAACCAGGTCACACCCCCCAACCCGAACGACTTTGCGTTCTTCCAAAACCCGCAGCAGTTTCGATTGCATACCACCCGACATCTCGCCGATTTCGTCCAGGAAGATCGTGCCGCCGCCGGCCAGTTCGAATCTTCCCAGCTTGCGGTTGGTAGCTCCGGTAAACGCTCCCTTTTCGTGACCAAACAGTTCGGACTCCAGCAATGTTTCGGTAATAGCCGCACAATTGACGGCAATAAACGGGTTCTCCCGCCGGGGCGAGAGATCATGCACCATGCGAGCCGCCAGTTCTTTGCCGGTGCCAGACTTGCCGGTCAACAGCACTGTCGATTCTGTCGACGCCACCTGAGTAATCATCCTGTTTACGGTTTCGATCGCATTGGAAGAGCCTAACAGCCGCCCTTGTTGATCAGCATCTATCTGTTCCCGATAATGTTTAGCCAGATGACTCTCTTTTTGTCTGCGAAGAATCCGTGCCACCAGCAGTTCCAATTCGTCAAGCGAAAACGGCTTTACAAGGTAGTCGGCCGCTCCTTTTTTCATAGCCTCGACGGCAGTGTCAACCGAACCGTAGGCCGTCATCATGACGACATCCGTGCCCTCTTTGGCCAGCCCCTTCTCAAGCAGAACCATACCGGACACTTTTGGCATCGATAGATCGGTAATGATGATATCAAAGGCATGCTTCTCGATCAACGTCAGCGCCTCGGTCGAATCAGTGCAGGTGACCACCGTCTGGCCCGCATCCTCCAACTGGCTGCAGATCAGTGAAGTCATTTTCGGTTCGTCATCAACTACAAGAATACGTGCCATGTCTTAGTTCTCAATCTTTATAGGGAGTTCGACCGTCACAGTGGTCCCTTCGCCTTCGGTAGAATTGATTTTCAACGTTCCATTCATCTCTTCGACAAGTTCGCGACAAAGATATAGCCCCAAACCGGACCCGGTTCGACGAGTCGTATAGAACGGAGAACCGATCCGGGCCATTTCCTTCTTTGATATTCCCGCGCCGCGATCAACCACGTTAAGTCTGATCGATCTGCCGCTGCGTTCGGCATTCAGACCGATAGATATTGATCGTTCGGCAGCGAGACAGGCTTCGGAGCCATTGATGAGAAGATTAAGCAATACCTGCCGCAGTGCACGAGGGTAGCCAACAAATGAAAGTTGTGGGTCCAGTTCGCCGCTGAGCCAGACAATTTCCGCGTCACGATATTTTTCTCTCAGATGTCGGTGCAGATTCTTGCTCAGTGTTGAGAAATTTATCTCCTCAGTCGATTCGTGACCCAGATATTTTGTCCTGTCCGATCCTGCCCTCGCAAAATCAAGGTAGCCGGTGACGATTTGATCGAGTCGGTCAACTTCTTCGATAACAAACCTGCTCTCGTCGCTATCGGTCTGTTTTTTCAATCGTTCGCCCGCCGCACGAATAATCATGAGTGGATTCTTTATCTCATGGGAGACAACCGCCACCATCCGGCCAAGATAGGCGTGCGTCTCGCTGAGAAAGAGACGCTCCTCAACATGGCCCATCCTCCGTTGATAGAAGATGAAGATCAGCCCGAGCAGCAACCCGATAAGCAGAGAAAATCCGGTAGAGTAATAGAGGTTTTGCCTCAAGTCGCTCAACACAGCCGAGTAATCGACGCTCGCTTCCACTCCGAGAATGGCGACAGTAAAATAGCTCGTGTCTTCCAGCGGGATGAAGGCGG
>DAOUUR010000208.1 GCA_030668045.1 bacterium | reverse complement strand
TCGGTATGGTCACCTTCCGGTTGTTTACATCTCGGCTCTCTCCGGGCAACGAGTCTTCAAGGTTCTCTCGCTGGTACAGCAGGTTCATGCCGAGAATCACAAGCGCATCCCAACCTCCCAGCTCAACGAGTGGCTGGCCAAGACGATTGGCCGCAAACATCCACCGGCCAAGCAGGGTCGTCACATCAAGATCAACTATGTGACACAATCGGAGATTGCCCCGCCCACATTCATATTCTTCGCTAACCATCCAAAACTGATCGAGAAGAGCTACATCAGTTATCTCAACAACCAGATTCGGAAAGAGTTTGGTTTCAACGGTGTTCCTTTCCGGGCAAAGTTCCGCAAGAAATAGCTCGCCGCTGCCGACTCTTGCGCAGTATTAGGCGGGACTCTTCCCGTGCTGCTCAACTAATCTCAGTAACAGTCGATACATCGAGTAATGGTTTCAGCAGTCGATGCTATAAACAAAATCGATAGTCTGGAAGCCCGCCTTGAGGCTAAGAAAGCCGATCTGCGCGATTTGGCGACGATGGGGGCGGTTGTTACTTCAATCCAGGAAATCGATACCGTACTCTCGGTTGTGATGGAGATGGCCATCCGCCTGGTCAACGGTGAGGTCGGTCTCATCATGCTTGAGGACGAAGGGGTACTAAAAGTCAAGGCGTCGTGGGGAATACAGGAAAGTTTTGTCCGTACCCTCATGTATCGCGACGATCAGGATCTTCCCACCTACTGTTTTGGTCACCAGGAAACTGTGATCCTCAATGATCTCGGAATCAAACAGGAAAATGGTATTGTCGTTGAATCGATAATCTGTTCGCCGATCAGGACATCGTCAACCTGTTACGGTATCTTGATTGTAATTAACAAAGCGTCGGGCGAGGGATTTGATAGCGAAAGCTCCGAAGTGCTGGAGATGCTTCTCAATTTCGTCGCCGTTTCAATTGATAACTCTATCCTGGTCAAAGAGAAACTGCTGAAGCAGGCGATGGATCAGGAAATCGCCATTGCTCGCCAGATTCAGGAAACTATTCTCCCGAAGAACATCGGAGATATCAAAGGAGCTGAGATCGGGGCTGTCTATTATCCGGCCCGTGAGGTCAGCGGGGATTTCTACGATACGGTTCAGATTGATGACAGTCGTTTTGTTGTAATACTTGGTGATGTTTCCAACAAAGGTATACCGGCAGCATTGGTGATGTCAGCGGCCTCTGGAATAATCTCAACAATTCTCGCCGATCGGCCCGATATTGAGATGAATGATCTCGCGGCTCGACTCAACGATGTCCTCAGTAAGGATATCATTAGAGAGAGGGAGATGTTTATTACCCTCTGGTTTGGTAAATTTGACCTTGAGAAATACGAGCTATCATATTGCAACGCTGGCCATATGCCGGGTCTCTTTTGGGATGAAGAAGCCAAAGCAATCTGTGAGTTGGGTGAAGGCGGACCGATTGTTGGTCAATTTCCCGAACTCCAATTCAAGCTCGGCAAGCGCAAACTCGGTCATGGCGACAGGCTTTTCCTCTATACCGACGGTTTGACCGAGGCTGCTGATGATCAGGGTAATCTCTTTGGTCGGGAGCGAACCGAACAGGTTCTCACCGCCGAAATCGGCCTCAGCCCCAAGGATTTTTGCGTTCGGGTCAAGGAGTGGGTCGATAATTTTGCCGTCGGTTCATCGGAAGACACTCACGATGACTTCACCATAATGCAGGTGAAGGTGGACTGATCATGCCTTGCTACGATTTCAAATATAAGTCTGTTCTGGAATCGGAAGAGCAGATGTACAATGATATCCAGGCGGTTTTGACGGAAAATACTATCACCGGTGAGCTTCGCCGTCATTTTTCACTGGCAGTGTCTGAGGGATTTGTCAACGCTCTGATTCATGGCAATCAATTCGATCCGTGCAAGAATATCAGTATCCATCTGGACATTAAGGAAGAGGCTTTGGTTGCCGACATAGTTGATGAAGGTGAGAGGGGACTGGAAAGAATCCAGCAGCGACGCTCTCGCGGTGAGCTGGCGGACGGCGGCCGCGGAATTAACCTGATGGGCCACATCTGTGACCATGTCAAGTTTGCACGAAGCGACAAGGGCGGCCTGAAACTCTCAATCTCGTTTATAAGACAGAAGATAAACAATAGAAAGAATACATTTTCCTACCAGGAGGATGCCATGGAACTCGCAGTTAGACACGAAGGCAACGTTGCCGTTATCGACCTCAAAGGCAGACTTGATCTGTCCGGCGGAACGACGTTGAAAGAAACGACCAAGGGTCTTGCCGATGAGGGCAAGCTCTCTATTCACGTCAATCTGACCGATGTCGATTTCATCAACAGCTCAGGCCTCGGCGCGATGGTCTCAATCATGAAAGAGGTCCGTTTGCGTCAGGGGAGACTAACCCTCTCGAATCTCGCCAATTACGTGCAAGAGATTTTTGAAATCACCCAACTGTCGCATATTTTTGAAGTTTATGCGACGGAGCAGGAAGCTCTCGGCTCGTATCAGTCGGTTCCGTCCAACTGAGGCCAGCCTCAGCGACTAAACAGGGGTGTATGCAATGACCAATGTTATTGATAGAATTGGCGAACTGCTCGCCAAACTCCAGTCACCTGATTTCTACCAGCGCGAGGAAGCTGTTCGCGAACTGGGACAGTATACTGAGGATGAAGCCGTTGCCGGTTTGGTAATGGCTACCGAAGACGGTGATCTTGGCCTGAGAGAATTGGCCGCAGATCAACTCGTCCGCATCAAAGGTGAGACTGCGGCCCAGTTGTTAGTACAGTTTTTGGGCCACGATGATATCGCCACAAGAAACCTCGCGGCGGAAACGCTGGTGCGATTTGGCAGCGATGCTGTTCCCGCACTAATTGGCGCCGTCGATGATGATGACTACGATGTCCGCAAGTTCGTTGCTGATCTCCTTGGTTTGATCAAGGATGAACGAGCGGTCACAGCTCTCTCAGAACGTCTGTGGGACGACAACATCAATGTAGTCTGTTCAGCCGCCGAGGCGCTTGGTGAAATTGGGTCGAAGCAGGCTATTCCCGCTCTGATTGCGGCCGCTGAGAAAATCGAAGACACTCGGTTGCAGGCTCTCGAAGCTCTGGGCAAGATCGGTGATGGATCGGTTCTCGATCAGCTTTATGCCTATCTTGAGACCGATGATCCAATGGTGCGTTTTGCGGCAATCGAAGCAATCGGCGCAATCGGTCACCCAGGTTCAGTTGACAAAATGGCTGCATACCTGGCCGACGAAGATTGCTCAATCGCAGAGACCGCACTGACTTCCATGATAGATATCATCCTGCGTAATCCCGCAATAGCTAACACCGAGTTACCGCTGGATAATTTTGTTCCTTTCCTGTTCGATGCCGTCAGGAACGGGGATCAGAAGATTACCGACTTTGTGCTAAACCGCCCGTCGGACTGGTACAAGGAGGAAGTCCTCAAATCGATGATCCTCATTGTGGGAGCTGTTAGCGATGAAGTACTGGAACGAATCACCGAAATTCTCGGAGGAATCGGCCCAGCCGCTAATCAGCACATTCTAAGCAATCTGGAAAGCGCCGACAGCGAGACAAAAGTAGTGTTGCTTGATCTCCTGAAGAACAATGTCGACGCGAAAATGATCGACAAGCTGATTCCTTATGCCGAAGATTCTGACCCTGAAGTCAGGCAAAAAGTGGCGCATCTTCTCGGGTCCATCGCAAGTCCCGAATGTTTACCGGTGCTACGAAGGCTTACAACTGATCCTGTTGGCCACGTTCGGTCGGCGGCTTTTGGAGCCGTTGGCTGGGTTGGTTCTGAGGGTGAAGTTGAGGTGCTGATAGCTGGACTTGATGATTCGTATCCGGATGTACGCGAAGCAGCGCTCGGGGCCCTGATTCTTATTGGTTCCGACAAGGCTGTGGCACAATTCAGGACTGATCTGAGCCATAAGAACACTGAACGCCAGCGCCTTGCGGTTATGGCTCTCGGTAAGATCGGCGACTCCAGTGTCGTGGAGGCTTTGGTCGAAGCGACCCAGCATTCCGAGCCGGCCAACCGCCGCTCGGCGATTGAAGCCCTCGCCAGAATCGGAAACATCGAAGATATCAGCCCGATCTCTGTGGCCCTCAACGACGAGGACAGCAGTGTTCGCAAGGCAGCTGTCTCGGCCCTGATCACTCTTCAGGGTGAAAAGGCAGTGCCGGAGATTCGGTTCCTGCTCGACGACGGAGACCAGTGGGTCGTGTACTATGTTATCAATGCCATCGGCGATCTCGGGTCCGATAAGTTTATTGACTATATCAGACCTTGTCTCGCTGCCAGCCAGGATATTGTCAAGATTGCCGCGGTGAAAGCCCTGTCCAAAATGGGTTTCCGCGACACGATGTCCGAGATCAACCGTCTTCGTGATGGAGGCAATAAGGATATCGTCAATGCGGTTGAAGATGCCCTTTCGACTATGGGGAGTGGCAACTGATGGAAGACCGCTCAATCCTCGTTGTGGACGATGAACTGCTCATCCGTGACCTCCTCTACGATTTTTTCCAGGGGCAGGGATGGTCGATCAGTGTAGCCGAGAATGGGGAGAAAGCACTGGAAATTCTCGACACCAAAGAAGTGGACATATTGTTAGCTGATATCAAAATGCCAGATATGGACGGAATGGAGTTGACCGCCGAGGTCCGCAAGACCCACCCTGAGATACCGGTGATTCTTATGACCGGGTATCCGTCGGTAGACTCCGCTGTGGCCGCTCTTCGTGAGAAGGTAGCCGACTACATTATCAAACCGTTCAATATCAATCAGCTCTTCAAGGTGATCGAATCGCAAGTCAAAGCAAAACTGGATGGACAACATAGTGGCTCTGATTCTGCTCCGGTACAACCGGTACAGGAGAAGACCGATGACTGAGATATGTAGTCAGTTTGGAATGCTAATATTACACCGTCGTCATATGGCGCGAGAGATACAGGAGCAATAGGTTGGCAAATCTACAAGCAGAAACTAAGATGACAAAAGAGGATTTCCTTCTCTTTCAAGAGTTCCTGCATGAGAAAGCCGGCATGTTCTTTGCCGAGAACAAGCAATACTTGGTTGAGAACCGTCTCGTCAAACGAATGGGGGAGCTCGGAATTAAGAGCTATCGTGACTATTTCTATCATGTCAAGTATGATACATCACAGAAAGAATTCAATACGCTGATGGATCTAGTCACAACCAATGAAACATCATTCTTCCGGAATGAACCACAGCTTATTTCATTCGCCGACGAAGTACTGCCAAAGCTGATTGCAGAAAAGAAGGAAAACAGGGCCACTCGAAGTCTTAAGATATGGTCAGCTGGTTGCTCCACCGGGGAGGA
>DAOUUR010000074.1 GCA_030668045.1 bacterium | reverse complement strand
GTCGTACTCTGCACGACGATAAAGATCGCGGATGGCTGACCTTTCGAGAGATAATGGAACTGTCCTCCAACATCGGGATTGCCAAGCATGCTATCGAACTGGGAGGGGAACAGCTCGCCGAGGCGGCTTTACGTTTCGGTGTCGGCCAAAAACAAATGTCCGGTCTTCCGGGTGAGACGTCGGGTCGCATAGCTCGCCCCTCGCGCTGGTCAGACTACAATATCTCGGCGCTGGCGATGGGTCACGCCGTTACGGTGACCTCGACGCAGATGGCTTCGGTCTTCGGCGCCATTGCCAATGGTGGCAAGTTGCATCGTCCACGGGTTGTGTTGGGTGAGGTTGATGATGAGGGTTATGTCATCAATCATCGTGAGCCGGTTGTCGTTGGTGAAGCTCTGAGTAAAGGGGCGGCTGATTCGCTACGGGCGTTCTTGCGCGGCGTGGTGGAACACGGGACGGCTGACATCATAAACTCCAAAGTCATAGCGCTGGCCGGCAAGACCGGTACCGCGCAGATGCCCGACCCCGAGAACAATAGGTATTTCCAGAATCGTTACATCGGCAGTTTTGGCGGTTTCTTTCCATATGAGAATCCGGCGGTTGCTGGCATTGTCGTTATCGAAGACCCCCAGCCGGTTCACTACGGTGGCCATACGGCGGGACCGGTTTTCCGAAATGTTGCCGAGCGATACTGCGTGTTTCGTTCCGATCTCCTCGGTGATCCCGCGCACATGCTGCTCTGCGATGATGATAGACGCAGTCCGTTGATTGAAGTTCCCAATCTGATGGGGCGCACACTGGGTAGCGCCAGGGAGGAAGTCGACAAGAAAAACCTGAAACTTCGATGCGGAGAGGGGGAAGGCCACGTTGTATGGCAGTTCCCGGCTCCGGACCGTCTCGTTCTTGACGGTAGCGAGGTTATGATTGCGGTCGCGGATGGAGAAAACGTATCGCCGGAGATGATCGATCTTACCGGTTTATCTATCCGGCAGGTCTCAGCTTTTCTCGAATTCTGCGGCATAAATTATGAAGTGCGCGGCAATGGACGAGTGGTCAGTCAATCGGTAGGTGCCGGTGAGACGATTCTCGATGGTTCGTTATGCAGTCTGCGATGCAGGCCCATTTAGCAGGAGGTGAAGGATCAAGTTAGGTGAACTCATAGCCGAGATTGACGGTGCGAAGCTTGATGGTAACGCGGATGTTGAGATCTCCAGAATTGAGTACGACTCCCGTCGCATAGACGAGGGATGTCTCTTCGTCGCCATTAAAGGATTCAAGAGCGACGGTTATGACTTCGTCAAGGACGCGGTTGATCGGGGAGCGGTTGCCGTCCTTGGTGCCCGAAGTGATTGTGACGGTGTAAAGAATCATGTCAGCGTCGATAACGATCGCAAGGCGTTGGCCGATGTCGCGGCCAAATTCTACGGATACCCCGGCATGAATATAAAAGCCTGTGGCGTTACCGGCACAAACGGCAAGACGACCACCTGCCATCTCATCCGAAACATCCTCCAGGCTCGCATGAAGACGACCGGACTGGTGACATCGGCGGTGTACAGTACCGGCAAGGATTCTATCGACGCGGAGCGCACGACACCCGAATCGCTCGACCTTCAGGCGTTACTGTATCAGATGAAAAGGAATCATTGTGTCAATGCCGTTATCGAAGTGTCATCGCACGCGCTTGCTCTTCATCGTGTTGATAACATCAATTTCCGGGTGGCCGTCTATACCAACCTGACTCGCGATCACCTCGACTTCCACAAGACGTTTGAGGAATATGCCGAAACAAAAGCGCAGCTGGCCCGCCGCCTCGACGGCCCCCTTTGCTACGCTGCGGTTAACCTTGACGTGCCGGAGTTCCGGCAGTTGATCGGCGATATTACCTCCTCGCATATCGGGTACTCTCTGGATAACGAGGAAGCAGACGTTTACTGCAGCAATTACGAGTTGAAATCGGATGGAACCATCTTTGATCTGGTCACACCTATGGGGAAGCACACGATAATGTTCCCTCTGCCCGGAAGATTCAATCTAATGAACGCACTGGCCGGAGCTGCCGGTGGTCTGGCTTCTGGAATTGATTTGGACAATGTCGTTTGTGGCCTTGAGAAGAGTGTGCCAATCCCCGGACGTTTCAATCATGTAGACTGTGGCCAACCGTTCGCTGTCTATGTTGACTATGCACACACGCCGGATGCGATAGAGCGTCTGTGTGAATCGGCCCGCGAACTTACCAAAGGCCGTCTGCTCACTTTGTTTGGATGCGGTGGTGACAGAGACAAAGGCAAACGACCGCTAATGGGCAAGGCCGGTACGGTAGGGTCAGACTTTGCGGTGGTGTCCTCTGACAATCCGCGCGGGGAAGACCCGTTGGCGATTATCGAAGATATCAAGCCCGGCCTGGAAGGTGATAACTTCCAAATTGTTCCCGATCGAAAGGAAGCGATTGCAACTATTCTCAAGGCCGCTCGCGAAGGCGATGCTGTCTTGCTCGCAGGGAAAGGCGCGGAGAACTATCAGGAGATCATGGGAGAGAGACACCCCTTTGATGATACCGCCGAGGCCAGGAAGGTGCTGGCCGAGATGGGATATAGCAGCAGTTAGGATGAACTGAGGAATTGATTAGTTTGCGATTTGATCAACTGGCCGAGATGACAGACGGCACGCTTGCCGGGAAGAATGTGTCAGAACATTCTTTCACAGGCGTTTCCATTGATAGTCGTACCATCCGGCAGGGTGAGCTCTTTGTCGCCATTCGCGGTGATCGGGTCGATGGCCATGACTATCTCGCCAATGCGCTAAAGCGAGGAGCCGCCGGAGTAATGGTAGAGCGCAGGTGCAGTCTTGCTCCGAACGTTTCGTCGGACACGACTGTCGTTTTGGTGACTGATTCTCATGAGGCAATGTTGAGTCTGGCCGCGCGCTGGCGGGATCGATGCCCGGCGAAGGTCATCGGTGTCACCGGTTCCAACGGGAAAACGACCACTAAGGAACTGGCTTTCGGTTTGCTGAACGCCGTGGAGAAAGGCGTCTATCGTTCTCCGGGTAACTTCAACAATCTATATGGCGCACCGTTGTCGATTTTTGGTATCGACGAGACCACTCGTGTCGCCATTCTTGAGCTTGGTATTTCCACAAAGGATGAGATGCCCAAGCTGGCCAAACTGGTTCATCCCGATCTAATACTGATTACCAACGTCGGCCCGTCGCATCTGGAATTCTTTGGCACCGTCGAAGCGGTAGCCCACGCCAAGCTGGAATTGGTCAGGCAGGCGGCACCCGATGTTCCGGTGGTGATCAATGCCGATGACGCGTTGTTGGTGCGCGAAGCAAAGAAACTTAAACGCCCGCTGGTAACGTTTGGAATCAATGCTCCGGCCGACTTTGACCCGGAGCGGATTTCACCGTTATCATCGGGAGGTTCAGAGGTAACAATTCGGGGTAAGCAGTTCCGGGTACCGCTGATCGGTATGCACCACGTGTCCAACTTGTTGGCGGCGTATGCGGCGACAGCCACTCTCGGATACGATTTTGAATCAATCGATACATCAGCTATCGCGTTTACAACGGCACCGATGCGAGGCCAGTTGGTTGAGAAAAACGGAATCACATTTTTCAACGACACCTACAACGCCAATCCCGAATCGGTGAAGGCATCGCTTGAAGCCTTCTCGCAGATTCCGACGCGCGGACGACGGATCATCATTCTCGGTGACATGCTTGAGCTCGGCGAATCAGCAGCCGCTTTGCATGCTCAAATTGGAAAAGCGCTGGCCGCTCATCAATTCGATCAGGCGTATCTGGTCGGCAAGCTGGCTGGATCAATCGCTGCGCAGGCCGTGGCTTCAGGCGTTGCCGAGAACAAAGTCTGGCACAGCCCGAGCAGAATAGGTGCGGTGGAGGCAATCGTGCGACGGCTTCAGAAGGGCGACCTTGTGATGGTGAAGGCGTCCCGAGGCGTTGGACTCGAAGCTATTATCGACTCTGTCGAGAGAGGAGAATCCGGCTGATGTTTTACCATCTGTTGTATCCTCTCACGAAGCATGTCTCAGGGTTCAACCTTTTTCAGTATATAACTTTCCGGACGGCCGGTGCGATGGTGACCGCTATTATAATAAGTCTCATCCTCGGACCGTTGTTCATTCGCATGTTGCGGAAATATCAGATAGCCGAGACGATTCGCGAAGAAGGTCCCGTCGGTCATCAGAAAAAAGCTGGTACACCGACGATGGGTGGTCTGATCGTGTTGGCCGGTATTCTCATCCCGACTTTGCTATGGGCTGACCTCACCAACTTCCATGTCG
Organism: bacterium; assembly: GCA_030668045.1. Taxonomy (GTDB): domain Bacteria; phylum Zixibacteria; class MSB-5A5; order GN15; family FEB-12; genus DAOUUR01. The sequence goes on along the minus strand of DAOUUR010000074.1, from coordinate 4,137 downwards.
TCATGATCATGATTATAACCGCATGGATGGGCCTGATCGGGTTCATGGATGACTATCTAAAAGTTGTCAAGGGGCAGCCGCGCGGCATGGTCGGACGCAAGAAGTTGATCGGCCAGGTGATCATTGGGTTGATCTTTGGTCTTGCCCTGCTCTTTGTTGCGCCTGAGGGACAATATGACGGCACGACCGATATCCCCTTCTTCAAAGATTACGTACTCATCCTCGGGTTCATGTACGTGCCGTTTATCATCGTCGTGCTGACCGGATCGTCCAACGCCGTTAATCTTACCGACGGTCTCGACGGACTGGCAATCGGTCTGTGTGGTCTCTGCTTCTTTGCCTTTCTCGGACTGGCATACCTGACAGGACGACTCGACTACTCAAGCTACCTGCAAATCGAATACATCCCCGGCGCCGGCGAACTGGCAGTCTATTGCGGCGCGGCGATGGGCTCGTCGCTCGGATTCCTCTGGTTCAATTCGCATCCGGCAGAAGTGTTCATGGGCGACACCGGTTCGCTATCACTGGGTGGTGCGTTGGGTGCCTTGGCGATACTTCTGAAAAAAGAACTGCTGCTGGTTGTAGTCGGCGGCGTGTTCGTGGTGACTGCCTTGTCGGTCATAATACAGGTGCTTTCGTATCGACTCCGCGGCGGCAAACGAGTTTTCAAAATGGCGCCGCTCCATCATCACTTCGAGATGATAGGCTGGCCCGAATCAAAAATCGTAGTGCGGTACTGGATAATCGGCGCGCTGTGTGCGCTACTAACCCTGGCAACTCTGAAAGTACGATGACGGCTGAAGAGAAAATTAGAAACCGAAGGATCGGTATTATCGGAATGGCTCGTTCCGGGATGGCATCGGCTTTGATGGCCGAGGATTTAGGCGGGCAGCCGTTCGTGTCGGATTCAAAATCGGCCGAGCTACTCGCTGATCAGATTGCACAATTGCAGGATCGACGGATACCATTTGAGACCAGCGGCCACACCGACAAGTTGCTGAGTTGTGACTATATTGTCGTTTCACCGGGTGTACCGCCAACAGCTGATATCCTCCGGCGGTTACGCGACAACGGTATTCCGATCTTCTCGGAAATAGAGTTCGCTTCCTGGGCATGTCGCGGTCGTATCGCAGCGATCACCGGTTCAAATGGCAAGACAACGACGACCACCCTTCTTGGTAGGATGTTCCAGGCGGCCGGGATCGAAACATTCGTTTGCGGAAATATTGGTGATCCGTTTGCCGGTGTAGCGGCAAGGATTCCTCACGATGGTGTCGCCGTTATCGAAGTGTCCAATTTCCAACTGGAGGGAATTGCGGATTTCAGACCCGACGTTGCGACAATTCTCAACCTTACTCCCGATCACCTTGATCGCCATGGCACGTTCGATGAATACAAGAAAGTCAAGTATCGGATCGCTGAGAATCAGTCGGAGGGCGACACTCTTATCCTCAATCTTGAAGACCGGGCAACAGTTGCCGATGAAATAACAACGCAAGCCCGGAAGAAGTTCTTCTCAACCACCGATGACAACGTTCGTGCGATGACATACGTTCGTAACGGGATTCTCTGGACGACAGCGTGTGGATCGGAAGAAGAGGTGATTCACTGTTCAGATATTCGGATTCCCGGACCGCACAATCTGCAGAACGCCGCAGCGGCGGTAACGATGGCCCGACTGATGGGTGTCGATATCATCGCAATCAATCGCGCCCTTGGTTCGTTCGCCGGAGTGGAGCATCGCTTAGAACGTGTCGGACAGGTGGCGGGAGTGTTCTTCATCAACGATTCAAAGGCCACCAATGTTGATTCGGTCTGCTATGCACTTCGTTCAGTAGAGACTCCGATTCATCTGATAGCTGGAGGTCGTGACAAGAGCGGTGACTTTGCTCCTATTGCAAAATGGGGTAAGGACAGGATCAAGAGCATCGTCCTCATTGGCGAGGCAAAGGAAAAAATGTTTGCAGTGCTGGGGAAAGCGTTCTCAACGCAATTTGCGGATACGCTTGAGGAAGCGGTGGGACGGTGTTTTGAGATGGCTTACCCGGGCGAGACGATTTTGCTCTCTCCAGCGTGTGCCAGCTTTGACATGTTTGAAGATTATGAACATCGGGGAGAAGTGTTTAAGAAAGCGGTTGCAAATCTCAAGAACGGCAGCAGGAGTAATGAAAAGATTTCGCACTGAGCGCACTGTTGATGAACGTCTGATGCTGGCCTACCTCTCAGCAATTCTGATTGGCCTGATCATGGTCTATTCGACGTCTTCGATTCTCGCCGAAAGCCGTTTTGGATCTCATTTTTATTTCCTTGGGCAACAGTTTGTCTGGGCGCTTCTGTCGGTGGCGACGGTGTGGCTGATAGGGAAAATCGATCTGGAACGTTATGCCGTTTACTCGGCCCCGGCGCTGCTGGTAATGCTGCTCCTTCTGTCACTGGTTTTTCTGATGCCGTTCCGCAACGGTTCCCAACGCTGGCTGATGCTTGGTCCCCTCACAGTGCAACCATCGGAGTTGTTTAAGTGTGTTATGATATTCTATCTGGCATTCTCGCTATCGAATCAGAAACGTAACCTGGCCGACCTCAAGCAACTGATTTTTCCGTACGTGCCGATCCTGGGACTCGGCTTACTATTGATCGTCATGGAACCGGACCTTGGTACAACGCTTGTGATATTCATAACGGCACTTGGGATGTTTTTTCTGGCGGGTGCAAGGATGAAACATCTTCTCGCTGGATTTGTGCCGTCAATTGGATTGGCCGCGCTGCTGGTGTTTGGCCTTGGGTACAAGAAAGCTCGCATCTTTGACTACATAGCATCGGTGAAAAACCCTCTCGACGGTAGCTATCAGGTCAAGCAGGCAGCGCTCACTCTTGGCTCCGGTGGTCTGCTGGGGACGGGACTCGGTGAGGGACGACAAAAACTGTTTTTCCTGCCCTACCCGCATACCGATTTCATCTTTGCCGCCACCGGTGAAGAGATTGGATTGATCGGACTGATCGTTTTGCTGAGCTTGTTCTTTTTTATCCTGTGGCGTGGACTGCGGATTGCATCAGCCCAGCCGGACAAGTTCGGCTATCTCCTCGCATCGGGAATGACACTTTCGCTGTTTGTCAATATCGCGATCAACATCGGTGTGGTAACGGCACTTCTGCCGGTTACCGGTCTGGCCTTGCCTTTCATATCATATGGTGGTTCCTCGTTGTTAGTGTCGAGTATCGCCGTCGGTGTCCTGATCAATCTGTCAAGGAGGGTAGCACGATGACGACCCCGCGAGCCACAATTGTATTTGCGGGCGGCGGTACCGGCGGACATCTCTACCCGGCTCTTGCCATTGCCGACCGTGTTGGTGAACTAAGCAGTGGTCGATTGAACGTTGATATCATTCTTATCGGCACCAGACGTGGGATTGAGTATCGACTGCGCGAATCGCTCGGCTATCCGCTCCGCCTGATAAACATTCGTGGCATTGTCCGTTCGATGACGCTAAAGAATCTGCTGTTGCCGTTCGTGGTAGTCGGTGCGCTTGTCAAGTCGTGGTTGTTGTTGAGCGACCTTGCACCCGATGTCGTCATTGGAACAGGTGGGTTTGTCTCGTGGCCGGTCTTGCGAGTTGCGGCATTCAGAGGAATCCCCACGATGCTGCAGGAACAGAATTCATTTCCCGGACTCACAACGCGTCTCCTGGCGCCAAGAGCGAAGAAAATCTACCTCGGTTTTGAACGTGGTGGCGAATACATCATGACCTCAGGCGAGAAGGTTGTCACAGGCAACCCGGTGCGGCATTCGATTACCGAGGGTGTCCGCGCGGATGCCATCCGTCACTTTGGGCTCGATCCGGAGAAGAAGACGATTCTCGTTATCGGCGGCAGCCAGGGTGCGCGCTCGATCAACGAAGCTGTCTTGAGAAGTTTGGAAAACAAAAACGTGCCAGATCAATATCAACTGCTATGGCAAACAGGAAAGAGGGACTACAAGGATGTTGCCGAAAGAGCGGGCAGCAAGGCAAAACGCTGCTCCCTCTTTCCCTTTGAAAAGCAGATGGAACTGGTCTACGCCGCAACCGATATCGCTATCGCACGTGCGGGCGCTCTGACCCTGGCCGAGTTGACAGCCTGTGGGATACCGTCGATTCTGAT
>DAOUUR010000142.1 GCA_030668045.1 bacterium | reverse complement strand
GTTCGAAGTCGATATTGGAAAAGACCTTACGAGCTCCGAATCGCTTAGACAATTTTTGGGCCACCAGTTTATACATACGTCCCAATAAGATAATTTTCGGGTATAAATCAAGATAAAAGGCAACAGGGCGTCACCATCGAAGAGCACCGCTGGACAGCGGCGGCGAGGTTAGTTTTTCTTTTGCGGACGGAACTTACGCTTGACCGGAACCGAGTATCTTGTCTTGCCATCGTCGTTGAGTTCGAAAGTCAGGGATTGTTCAAAATCGGTTTCGACCGCGTCTTCATGGACGGTCACAACACCCTCGATCGTGGCACCGGCGCCGATCTCGGAGGGAAGCTCGACATCAAAACTCTGACCGTGATCAATAAGTGTGAGCTTGTATGGAATGTCAGTATGATTCTCAACGCTGAAGGAAGCTTTCCGTCGTATTTTCTTGGTGAACTGCGAGACATCGAGTCTGAACGGAACCATCGTCAGAGGCCTCGCTTCTTCCGGACGCGGGAGAAGTTCAGAGTTGATTTTGACGTAATACTTTTCGTCGCCGATGTTTGTTTCAACGTAGGGCCGTTTGCTCACATGACCACGGAACGACTTCGTGGAGAAAATGATCTCAAGCGCCGTGCTGTCGCCTGGAGCCAGCACCGAGTCCTGCAAAGGAGCCTTGGTACAACCGCAGCCAGGTACAACTTTGTCAATGGTCAGAGTATCAGTGCCGGTCGATTTGATCCAAAAAGTATGGCTGACTTTGGCGTGCTGGCAGACTTTGCCGAAGTCAAATGTGTCTTCTCCGATAGTCAACGCCGGATCGGCCTGAGTCGGTCCAACCGCAACCAGTACTATCACGATCAACAGCAACAACCTGATACTATCTTTCAAAATCATCTATCCTCCGGTAAATCGAAATTTCGTTATGCAGTTATTATAATCGGCAGATATCCGAACAGTTCCACTTATGTCTGCACCGGCCAAAATCAGGTTATGAGGCTAAATAGCCGATCCCACCGTACTTTCTGGAAGAAATACCAGACGTTGTGCACGAACATCCGGGGCACCGAGAGCGGATCGGTAATCGAAACATCGGGCGATGGATGAATAGAATCATCCCATGACCAGTGAATGGCCATCGCCTCCCCCATCACCATCTCATACGGCACCGGTCCCCAGTACCGCGAGTCAAACGAATTGTCGCGGTTATCACCCATCATAAAATAACATTCCGGCGGCACAACATACGGACCGAAATTATCCCGACTATCCATCCCACCAGCTTTTCGCGGCAAAACCACCGGTTGTCCGTCCGGTCCGATTTCACATTTCGATAAGAGTGGATTCTCAAATTGGATACCGTTGACGAAAACCTGTTTATCTTTTACCAGCACTGTATCTCCCGGTCCGGCCACACACCGCTTGATGTACTTGGTCACGCCATCGCGGGGAAAAATAAAGATAACAACATCGCCCTGTTCGGGACGATCCCACGCAGGCAGTCGCCAGTCCAATATTGGAATGCGGGCTCCATAGACCATCTTGTTGGCCAGCAGAAAGTCCCCCACCAGCAGCGTATCTTCCATCGATTGTGACGGAATCTTGTACGCCTCGACGACCGAAGTTTTGACAATTACCGCCAGAATGATCGCGGCAAGAACCTGTTTCAGATTATCCCAAAGACTGGTAGTAAAATCGGACATCAGGCACTATCTCCATTGGTATGACAATTGGACACAACGAACATCGAGTTATTGTAAAAGAATATCTGCATCTTGATTAGTTATACTCCGATTTCCCTGAATTGATTCGCTGCCAGTCACAATTACGCACGCTAAATTCCTTTCACTACCCGTATAATATCGTTGTACGTGACAAACAGAATCAACCCCAGCAGAACAAACAAACCGACCTGTTGCGCGGCTATACGAGCCTTCATTGATAACGGTGAGCCTTTCAGCTTTTCGATGCCGAGAAAAACCAGATGGCCGCCATCGAGAACCGGGATCGGCAGGACATTGAGTACCGCCAAATTGACCGACAGCAGAGCCATGAATCGCAGCAGCGATATCATCCCTTTCTGGGCTTCCTTCCCGGATTGGCGGGCGATGAAAAGCGGTCCACCAATCATCTTGGATGAAACCCGCCCCGAAATCACCTGATAAACAAAATTCAGAGTAACACTAACAATCACATGCGTCCCCCTGAATCCGGCAGTAATTGATTCGCCCAGACCGTATTCTTCATAGCCGCTGATCTGTTGCATAAAACCGATCGTTCCCACCGTATCGATATCTCCCTCAAGATTCGGTATCGGCGTTGCTCTGGTCACGATTGGTCGCGTGATCGTATCATTTCCATGAATCCATGTCAGCTTGATCTCTTCTTCGACATGGGCGTTGATCTTCATCCGCAGTGAATCCATCAATGAAACAGGCTCGTCATTGACGGCGATAATCTGGTCATTAACCTGAAGTCCCGCCTCCTGAGCCGGAGCACCATCGAGTAATTCACCTACCATCACGCGGTCGGAATCAAAGGTCGGGCGACCGCCAAAATAGAAAACCGCAATCAGCAGCACAATAGCCAGGACGTAATTCATAAACGGTCCGGCAAAGATGACCGCGGCCCGACGCGCTACCGACTTGGACATAAACTCATCGGAACCGCCGGTTGATTCTTCATCCGGATTCTCCCCAGCCATCTTGACATACCCGCCAAGAGGAATCAACCCGATACAGTAGGTAGTCTCCCCCCACTTCCGGGCAAATATGTTTGGTGGAAACCCGAGCGAGAATTTTTCGACCCTGATCCCGGCCTTCTTGGCAACAAGAAAATGGCCAAGTTCATGGAAAAATATCAAAACACCGAGAACAAAAATAAATGAAATCATTGTCAACATGTTGTCAGTTCCTTAATCGTGTCCCGAGCTGTCTCCCTCGCCAGCCGGTCGGCGGCCAGAATATCTTCAAGGGTTGGTGCGGAGACAATATTTAACTTATCGATAGCTTCATCAACAATATCGGCGATAGCCGTAAACCTGATAGCCTCATCAAGGAAAGCTCCCACCGCAACTTCATTAGCCGCATTGAACACCGCCGGTGCCGTACCGCCAATCTCAGCCACTTGATACGCCAGTTTCAGCAAAGGGAACTTATCAAAATCCGGTTTCGAAAAGGTAAGCTGGCTAATCTCGGTCAGGTCGAGCCGACCAAAACAAGACTCCACTCTCTCCGGCCAGAAAAGAGCGTATGTTATCGGCAGACGCATATCAGGGGTGGACAACTGTCCAATAATCGAAGAATCGATAAACTCAACCATCGAATGGATGATCGACTGGGGATGCACCACCACCTCGACTTTCTCCGCCGGTACCGAAAAGAGAGCCACCGCTTCGATTACCTCCAGCCCCTTGTTGGCCAGAGTAGCTGAGTCGATTGTAATCTTGGGCCCCATTTTCCAAGTTGGATGAGCCAACGCCATCTCCAGAGTGATCTCCGCAAACTTCTCCACCGGATAATCTCGGAATGGTCCCCCCGATGCAGTCAGGATGATTTTTCTAACCTCCTCCGGACGACCGCAGGCCAGACTCTGCCAGATAGCCGAGTGCTCCGAATCTATCGGGAGTATTTTCGCGCCGGACTTTTTCAAGAGTGGACCAAACAACGGTCCCCCGGTAACCAGCGATTCTTTGTTGGCCAACGCCAGCATCTTGCCAATCTTCACCGTCTCAAGCGACACCTTCAGACCAGCAGCCCCAACTATGGCATTGACAACCGTCTCGACTTCATTGGATCCGGCTACCTCAAGGAGACCGGTTTCACCTGAGATAATCTCGACTGGTTCCGCTTTCAGCCGCTCGGCCACAAGGTGGGCCGAGTCATCGTCGGTAAGACAGATAACTTTGGGGTGAAACTCTGAATACTGGGAGCAGACCAACTCGACATTGGCGTGGGCAGAAAGCGCCACGACCTCGAATTGTTCCGGATGTTGACGGACGACATCAAGCGTAGAACAACCGATAGATCCGGTCGATCCCAGGATGGCCAGCTTCTTAGGTGTCATAACCCTGCATAACGCATATTGGACCGCTCGGTTTCAGCTATCTCTACCGAGTACAGGCCGCAAGCGGCTTCTCTTATCGGTAATCTGCAGTCCAGTGATACTATATCGGCTGCCCCTCGGCATCGCTGGCATACGCCTTGATAATCATCACCGGCTCCAGCGGGCTTGATTTTTCCTGAGGGTTGTTCGGATTTGGTCCGACTTCGCCCCCACCGATACTGTGTAAGACATCGTAACCGGCAACCAATTGACCAAAGACGGTGTATTTGCCGTCGAGATTCTGAGTCATGCGGTTGCGAGCCAGGCAGACAAAGAACTGGCTGGAAGCCGAGTTGGGATCGCTTGAACGAGCCATCGACAAAGTACCCGACTGATGCGGCAGTTCGTTGAACTCGGCATTGAGATAGTAACCGGCATTGCCGGTGCCGTTGTTTTTCGGGTCTCCGCCCTGAATCATAAACTTGTCGATCACTCGGAAAAAGATAAGGCTGTCATAGAATCCCTCAACCGACCGGGCCAAAAATGAATCGGCATGCGCCGGTGCAACATCGCGATACAATTCCACCGTCATGTTGCCAAAAGTCGTTTGAAGAGTAACAAAACTGTTCTGGGCATCGCGAACCGGATAGTGAATCGCGGAGAGAGAATCCATCATCAGACGCAGACTGTCAGGCACATCGGGTACCTCGCTGCGGGGAGTTTCGGGACCCTTGGATTCTTCCTTGCTACCGCAACCTGTCGAGGCAACAATCAGAACCAACACCGAAAATAAGATTAACATCTGTTTTTTCATGACCTGTTTCCTTTCATGGATATTCATTTTTGGCGAATATATCGACACATTGAAGTAGTGTCAAGTTTAAGGCAAGCGGAGCTTGTTTTAAGTATGTCCGCCGAGAACGCAGCAAAGAAGAACGTCGAAACCAACCAACCCGTGGTTGCCTGAGCCACGAGCGTTGCTCGGGGCGTAGTTTCGACAAAGCTTACAATCACCTAAAAAGACGATAACCCCGTGTGGACTCGGTAGCTGAATTCAACCCCAGGCTTTGTAGCTTGCGAACTGGCGAGGTTTCTGCTGCGGGTTGGACAACATGAATCTCAAATATCGCTGTGTCGCCCGTGCGCTCTCCATAGCAGGTCAGCCCGAGAGACATGTATTTGATTACAGCGGCCGGTGGCGGATCCATGTCGGTCCTCACTGTGTCCGGCTCGCCGTATGCCGCACGGAGATCGGCAATGGTCGAGCCAATGCCGATCGAATCAGCAGTTTTCCCTTCGTAGATCGTATTGACAATCATGCCCAGAACAGGCTCGTCGTTGTTGGCGGCGTAGTCCTGGTTGACATCCTCAACCATAACCACTACCCCTTTCGCCGCCTCGTAAACAGCATAATTGAGCCAATTGTTCGGATCCTCATCAACAATGGCCGGTTCACCATTAAACGCCTTACTTTCACCGTAGGTATCGCCAAACAGCACATACTGTCCCTGCCAATTTGTGCCGGGGATAATCGTGGAAGCACGGACATAGAGATCGACCGGAGCGAGGTCAGGATATGCAGCCCGAATGATCGCATGACCAAGGGCACCATCGAAAGTGTAACCAACGGTAGCCAGACCGGTAGTATCAGTCTTGATCGAGGTGGCCGAAAGCGTTCCGTCACCCTCAACAAGCGAAAAAGAAATCGGGAGGCCGACAAAGGTGTTCGAATCGCCATCGGTCAATCTGACTGCGAGCGGATTATCGATTGTTGCCGATCCCATCGTAGCTTTATAGTAGTCGCCGTTGACCGCCATGAGCCTGTCGGGCAGGGTAGGAGACTTGGGATCACCACAGGAGAGACAAGCAACGGCAATTACCGTCACAAATAAAACAGTTACTATCGTACTGTATCGCAATATCGTTGCCGTCATGGTTTAAAGTAATACTTTATCGCTCCGCCGACATTAAAGTACTTCGGTCGATTCCCCGATGCAAACAAATCCCAGCTATTAACCGACGATAGCGTGACAAATGATCGCCCTTTGGGAGCCGACCATATCTTGATATCAGCACCAAAGTTGACACCAATCGTGGACTTTATCTGGCTTTCGGTTGAATATTCGTAACCGTCCAGACTCCGACCTTCAGCATCAAAGGTCATGAAACCTACCTTGCCCCCGACACCGAAATATGGAGACCATCTCTGCATGTTCAAGTCGAGTGGGAAGTAATTGATATCAAGTCCCAGGTCATACAGGTGAACATTGAAGTCATCCTCAAGAGACCGGATAATGTACAGAAATCCGGGATCATCAAAAGGAATGGTGGTCGAGTCCTGAAACTTCACCTTGGTGTACTTGAAGCCAAACGAATAGAGCAACTTTCCGCCACGAAGCTGACCGTAATCAAAACCAATATGAAAGCCGGACTTGTAAAGGTCTGCACCGTCGACATCGGGACTGGCCAAGTTGGTCTCAAATATCTGATT
>DAOUUR010000550.1 GCA_030668045.1 bacterium | reverse complement strand
TAACGACTATACCAGCGCAGATGAAATTGAAACGTGGATGGACGACTATTCCAGGATGCCATTTGCCTTTATAGGAAGCTGCGGAGGCTTGTGTGACACAAACGACGGCACGCTTTCTTACGAACTCAGAAAGGGTTCTAACGAGAATAGCGCTACGGTAGGGTATTGCGATATGGCTGGTGTACCCTGCGCGGAGGACTGCTGGTATGCCGATTACACGATTGATTGGCAAGACAGACTCTTCGATTTAATGAATCAGGGTTGGACAGTAAAGGATGCGTTCGATCAGGCTAACGCAGAGTATCCTGGATGTGCGACAAATAATTGCATGAGGTTTGCCGGAGATGAGACATTTGCGGCGGTACCGGTGGTCAAGAGAAGCGAAAGAGCATATTCTGCTAATCCCGCTGACAAGGCCTGCGGCGTAAGCCCGGATGCAACTATGCAATGGGAGGCGGGATTATACGCAGCTTCACATGATGTGTACTTTGGCACCGACTTCCACGATGTCAACGACGCGAACAGCTCATGGCCGGTCGGCGGCAGCGCCTACAAAGGCAACCTGCCGGCTGGTCAGACCAGCTATGATCCCTGTGGTCTTGAAATCGATACCTACTACTTCTGGCGAATCGATGAGATCAATGAAAACGACGGCAACAGCCCATGGCGAGGCAGGATCTGGAGCTTTACGACCAGAACGACCGTGTACGTGCCGAGTGACTACCCGACGATTCAGGCGGCAATTGATGCCGCATGGGACGGCGTCACCATCATAGTAGCCCAGGGCGAACATTACGAAACCATAGACTTCAAGGGAAAGAAGCTCAAGGTCAGATCAACAAATCCAATGGATCCTTCAGTAGTTGCACATACGGTGATAAACGCCGGACATCGTGCTCCGGTGGTAACATTTGGTTCGGGAGAGACACAACAATGTGTACTAAGTGGTTTTACGATTACCGGAGCGAGCATGCCAGAACACGATCCGTCTGATAATCCGTATAGCATTCCGCCGGGCATGGGCTCTTATACCGGTGCAATTGCGATCTACAATTTGCGAGCGAACGGCCCTGTTATCAGCAACTGTGTTCTTACTGGTAACCAGAGCCCCGGTGTGTATTCCTACAATAGTGATCCGATAGTTATGAACTGCAGCATAGTTGATAACGATGGCAACGGTATCGAAGTATTTGGAAGAACCAGATACGGATACACGAATTGTCTCATTGCGGGCAATGGCGCCAACGGTGTCTTCGGAGTAAACCCGATATTGACCAACTGCACCATTGTCGGCAATATGTTACCAGGAATAGCTGCGTATGGTTTTAACGCAAGAAATTGTATTCTGTGGGACAACAACTCTGAAAGTGAAGAGGCCCATCAGATCGTAGATTTTGTTGGAAGGGGTACGGTGACGTACAGTAATGTCCAGGGCGGCTGGCCTGGAGAGGGTAACATCGATGCCGATCCGTGTTTTGTCAAGCCCGGTTCGTGGATACCTGACGAATCTTTTGAACCTGTTCCTCTTGACGGCCAGACATACGTGGACCCGAACGTCGTGCTCAAATGGTCGGCGGGAAGATATGCGGTCTCACACGATATGTACTTCGGCACGGGCTTTGACGACGTAAACAACGCGGGTACCGGCTCCAGCCAGTACAGGGGCAACCAGTATTCCAATAGTTGGGACGTCAACAACTATGATACCAACGGTCTCGACAACTGGACCAGCTACTACTGGCGAATCGACGAGGTCAACGATTCTCACGCAGATAGTCCCTGGAAGGGGGCGGTCTGGAGTTTTACGACATGGCAGAGCTTGGAGCCCAATCTGGTTGGCTGGTGGAGGTTTGAGGAGGGTCAGGGCCTTGTGGCGGCCGATTCGAGCGGCTGCGGCAACGATGGGACGATAAGCGGCAGCGTCTCGTGGCTTGAAGGCATAGCGGACGGCAACGCCCTGGAGTTTACGGATGGAAGGGTCACGATACCTGATGCAAATGAACTAAGACCGAAGGTTCAGGTGACCGTCTCGGCCT
>DAOUUR010000230.1 GCA_030668045.1 bacterium | reverse complement strand
GTGCCGACGATTGAAGCCTATGTTGCGTCTCGACTTAGGGAGGCGAGAGAGCAGGCCAGAAAAGCTGGGCAGCGTAATTGATAATAAGTTGACAATATCCTTTGCCGATATATATTGCATGAGAGTTATATGAATATCGAAAGGCGGGAATAGCTCAGTTGGTAGAGCATCACCTTGCCAAGGTGACTGTCGCGAGTTCGAGTCTCGTTTCCCGCTTTTTTTGATGCCTGGGCGCCATAGCCAAGTGGTAAGGCAGAGGTCTGCAAAACCTTTATTCCCCAGTTCGAATCTGGGTGGCGCCTTTTAATTCCCCGGCCAAGTTCAAGCCTGTTGATTTGCCTATGAGGGTGAGCGCTATCCATCGTTCTGATCCCAAATAATCGACCGGTTGCACCAGAAAACACTTGACACAAATTTATCTGTAAGCTATACTTATTCTTGTAGATACGGATACTCTCATAAGATTAGTAGCGCCGGATTCCCACTGGTCGATCTTACAATAGAATCGTTTCTAACAAATCAGCCACTAATACGGTTATGCCGTCGAGTGCTGTGAAAACTAAGAAGTCTACAAATTTCATAAAATCTAAATCCACCACAGGAGGAAGTATGTTCAAAAAAGCCACCCTCTTTATTGTAATTGGTGCGGTGTTCCTGCTATCAGGAACGGCTAGCGCCGTAACCTTCCCGGTAACAACGAATGCGGATGCTGTCGGACCCATCCCCCCGATCCCTCCGGGCAGCTTGCGCGAGGCTATCAATATGGCCAATTCAACTTTAGGTAAAGACACGATTATTTTTGTAATGCCAGCTCCGGCGGTACCTCCGGTCGTGATTTCACCGGTTGCGGAACTGCCGGCCCTGATGGACCCTGCCGGTTGTTTTATTGACGGCTTTTCGCAAGCCCCCGGGGGCAGTGGAACGGACCCATCGAATTTGAAGCTGACAGTTCAACTCGATGGTGGAAGTGCCACGCCACCGGTGTTGATGCGCGGGTTGCACATCAACTCATCGTACAACGAAATCAAGGGATTGATAATCACCAATTTCTTGAAGTGTGGCATTAATATTCATGGAGGATCCGCTGATCACCAGGCCAACTGGAATTGGATACACTTCAATATCATCGGGCTGCAGGCCGATGGCAGCACTCCGGCGGGAAATGGAACTTCAGGATGGCATGCTGGTGTTTCTATTGAGGCTGGAGGGCACAGTAGTGATGGACTGGATCCCAATACTGGTGTTGCCCAGAACAACACGATCGAGTTCAACCTGATCTCGGAGAACACCAAGGACGGTGTGAGCATTAATGGGCCGATTGCTCCGGGAATTGTGTCATTGAATACTGTTTATGGCAACTATATCGGCACCGACCAGACAGGCATGTTGGGGCGCGGCAATTATGGCGAAGGTGTCTGTATCTGTGAAGGAGCCCATGACAACCTCGTGCGCAAGAACCTTATCTCAGACAATTATTTCGAAGGTGTAGGCATTCAGGGCTATGGAACTGATCTGATATACACCTATTCGAACCGTATTGACAGCAATGTCATTGGTCTTGATGCTTTTGCCAATCCCCTGGGTAATGGTGGCCATGGCGTCGGTATTGGATGCTACGACGACGTCAATGGGCTCTGGGGCTTTGCTGCTGACAACACGATTGGTCCGGACAATGTTATCGCCGAGAACGGTGGTGACGGCGTATATGTCTGGGAAGATCAGATGAATACTACGAATGGTGATGGCAACCAGATCACTCAAAACTCGATCTATGATAACGGCGGACTCGGGATTGACCTGCAGGTTGACGGTGTTACCGCGAACGATATTGGCGATCCGGACAACGCAGCCAACCAGGAGATGAATTTCCCGATTATTACGTCTGCTGTCGGCGCTGTTGGCGGGACTGTAGTGTCCGGCACATGTGAGCCCTCGACTGCAATCGTAGAAGTATTCGAGGTCGACATTGATCCGTCCGGTTATGGTGAAGGCGCAATCTATCTGGGTAATGCCGTCCTTGACGGTTTTGGCGGATGGACTTTTACGGATGTCGGCATGACCCTGATAGCCGGTGACGTGGTTACGGCTACATCCACCGATGGCGGCCCGAACACATCTGAGTTCTGCCGCTTCCTCGCGGTATCTCCGGGTACCAGCGATGACTGGGACTGCCATGAATCTCCTCCACCCGGCAAAGAGGGTGGTGGCTACGAGCAAGAAAGCAACAACGACTGCAGTAATGCCAACGATGCCGCCTGTGAAATGGCCTTCTGCGGCAGCATAGCCGACGTGGCGCTGCCGGATGAAGACTGGTGGATGCTGATGATTCCGGATGATGGTCTCGGCACTTGCAATTGTCTACATATTCGGGTCTTCGGCGATGCGACCCCAGGGACGATTGCTTATGGTGGCGGTCTCGATCCGGAAGTTACGGTCTACGTAGGCAACTGTCCGTCGGCCCTGACACAGGTAATGTATAACGATGATTACTATGGTACTGCCGGTAGTGGAAGTGCCGAGGGCACGGATGCTCAGATCGACTGCGATGATCAGGGCAACTGCTTCCTGCCAGGTACGGTCATTTATATTAAGATCACGGCCCAGAATCAGAGCCAGGGCGACTACCTCTTTGTAATCAATTGCGAACCGTGTGAGTGTCCTGAGGAACCGGGTAGCTGTGACTACTATAAGTCACCGTTCGAGGATTACGCTCCGTCGGGCATGCCTGATTTCGATCAGAAACGCCCCGGTTGGACGATCCCCGGAGGATCGCCCACTTCATACACCTGGTGCGGACCGGTCGCGCTGGCCAACTGCCTCTGGTGGTTTGATTCCAAGTATGAACCATTCCCGCTTGACCCCAAGCCGTTCTATCCCAGTGTGGATCAGACACCCCCCAACGATGGCTACCCCTTGGTCTCATCATATCATCCTACGGGAGCATGGGACGACCACGACAGTAACAATGTAGCGCCGCTGGTTGTTGATCTGGCCGCACTGGCTCAGACCAATGTTGGGAAGACGGGAACAGACATAAACGATCTGGCAACAGCAGCCTCAAGCTATATAGGCGCTGCAGGTTTGAGCAGTGCTTACACAGTGAATCTCTATCCGATAGGGTATGATCCATCTGGCCATCCAACCTCATGGGATTTCATTCGTGAAGAGGTTATGCGCAGCCAGGATGTCATTCTGCTGCTCGGTTTCTATCAGGAGAATGAGGGGTCTGAGTACTGTGAGCGGCGGGGTGGCCACTTTGTGACCATTGCCGGCACCTGCACCGATGTGGCTGATAGCTGTGTTTGTATTTCTGACCCATTCTACGACAATCAGGAATCGACGACACATAGCCCCTATATGCACGATGACGCCCAGTATATCTCTGGCCCGCACGGCGGAATGGATCATGACTGGTACGACGTTGCGCCGGCGGCATGTATAGCTCAGAACAACAACTTTATGTTCACGGCTGAATTGCCCAACTACCCGACCAGTCTGAATCCCGCTGACGTTGACGCCTACTTCCAGGGACAAAACAACTGGAACCAGACCGGTCCTGTAGATCCCAATGGCCAGCCAATCCACACTATTATCGAATGGGCGTTGGTCATATGTCCTGCGGCTGATCCTGATCAGGATGGCGATGGCATCCCCGATGACGAGGACAACTGCCCGACCATCCCGAATCCGGATCAGGCTGACAGTGATCAGGATGGTATCGGTGACGTCTGCGACAACTGTCCGGGTGTTCCAAATGTCGATCAAGCTAACAGCGATGGCGATAGTCACGGCGACGCCTGCGACAATTGCCCGAATGATGACAATGAAGATCAGGCCAATAATGACGGAGATGCCTGGGGTAATGTCTGTGACAATTGCCCTGACCACTTCCAGCAGGATCAGGCCGATCTCGATAACGACGGGATCGGCGACGTCTGTGATCCGTGCACGGATACCGACGGTGATGGCTACGGTAACCCCGGCTATGCAAACCCGTCCTGTAGCGATGATAATTGTCCGGATGATCCGAATCCCGATCAGGCCAATAACGACGGTGATGCTCAGGGCGATGTCTGCGATCCGGATGACGACAACGACGAAATTCTGGACGATGGTGACGGCAGCGGTACAATTGGCGACAATCCCTGCACGGGCGGCAACGCTCAGGCCTGCGATGACAACTGCCAGTTCGATCCGAATACCGACCAGGCCGACGCCGACAGTGACGGTGTTGGCGATGAGTGCGAAGGTGGTTGCTGTATTGGTATTCGCGGTAATGCCAACGGCGACACGGCCGAGGACATCAACATCTCGGA
Source organism: bacterium (assembly GCA_030668045.1). GTDB lineage: Bacteria > Zixibacteria > MSB-5A5 > GN15 > FEB-12 > DAOUUR01. The sequence continues at coordinate 728 of DAOUUR010000230.1, read as the reverse complement.
TGTCACCTACCTGGTGTCATACCTGTTTGGTGTACCGGTACTCGGACCGCCTCCGCCATGTCAGGAGGAAGGCAACGCCAATGGCGATGAACTTGAGCAGGTCAACATCTCGGATGTCACCTACCTGGTGTCATACCTGTTCGGTGTACCTGTACTCGGACCGCCTCCACCGGCATGTCCGTAAAGCCAGTGTTGATAGCAATTAGTTAATAATGAGCCGCCCTCGTAAAGAGGGCGGCTTTTTTATGACCGGGAGAGAACGCCGGTTGTCCTGCAATCCTCCGTAAGCGAGATTTCCGTACCCATAGCGTAACAGGCAATGCGGTGTCATTTTCAAAATAATATTCAATATTTCTCTTGAACTAAAGATTTGTTCTTAGTATATACGGTGGTCAATGAATGCAAACATGATACAATCTGGAGACATTTGCTATGGCGATGAAAATCACTGACGAATGCACAGCCTGCGGTCTGTGTTTACCCGAATGCCCGACTGACTCAATCGAAGAAGGCGACATCTATGTCATCAAGGCCGACACTTGCAATGAATGCGAAGATCAGGATGATGGTCCGAGCTGTGTTGATGTTTGCCCGGTTGATTGCATCGAAAAAGCGTAAATAATACAGATCAATTTAGCCTGAAAGCCACCCTTGCGGTGGCTTTTTTGTGAACTATCAGTTGATGCGTGAGCCTGTAACGCGCGTAACATCATGGGGTTAGTGTTATG
>DAOUUR010000125.1 GCA_030668045.1 bacterium | reverse complement strand
GCCGCCGGTGTGGCGCACGAATTCAAGAACTACCTTGGTGGGATAATCGGAAATGCCTCGTTTGCCCTGGATGATATCGACACCGAAGAAGGCCTCCAGATTGCAAGAGAAACACTCGAGCAGATCATCCACATGGGAGAACGGGCCAACGATGTTGCCATGTCGCTCCTTACCTATTCCAAAGCCCGCCCGGAAGATGTCAAGGCGGAAGACCTCAAGGCCATCGTCATGAAATCACTGAATCTGGTAGAGAAGGAGATGAAAACCAACTCTATTGAAATCGCCACCTATTTCGAGCCAATACCAAAGCTGCCGCTCTCTGTCTCCAAGATACAGCAACTGCTACTCAACCTGCTTATAAACGCTCAGCACGCGATTGGAGCAAACGGTGTCATCACAATCTCCCTGATGGAAAACGATGGCTGGGTTTTGTTGCGCATCTCCGATAGTGGTCACGGCATGCCCGAAGAGGTGCTGTCGAAGATATTTGATCCTTTCTATTCCACAAAGGGCGTCTGGGGCAAGGATGAAATTTCCGGAACAGGGATGGGGCTACCGATCTGTCGAAACATTGCACGCGAGCATGGCGGCGAACTGATCGTCAAGTCGATCCCGGAGATAGGCACAAACTTCACTCTCTTGCTGCCAATCACTACGGAAGGACTGCAGCCGGTTGCGATTGAACACGTCACCGAGCTGCGGGTAATGATCTTCAGCCTCGATAAAACGATAATCAAGAAATACCATGCCGAGGCCTGCCAGAGAAACGTCGCCCTGATTGCGACCGACAACATCGATAATATCCCGAAAGATATCGACAAGCTGGCCGATCTGGTTGTCTGCGACGCCAAATTCACCGGAAAAATGGAACTGTACAGATTGGTCGAGTTGTGCGCCCGGTGTAACATCCCTCACGTAATGATCAATTGTGGTTCGCAGGAATATCAGTTGGTCGAGATTCACGAATCAGCGGTGGCCAACTTCAAGGAGCTGCCCGACTTCCAGCGCCTCCATGAAATCGCGTTACCCTCAATCAGAAAAACGCAGGGCACACTTACGACTTGATTGCCACTTTTACGTAGAGGATTCGTTGCCCGGAGACCCGGTCGATCTCAAACTCGAAATTGTTCCATAGAACCTTGCGTCCCTCGTCGGGAACCGAACCAACCAGATCATAGATCAGACCACCGACCGTATCATAGTCGCCCAGATCGTGTTCGGTGTCAAAGAAGTCCTGGAGCTTTTCCATCAGCAGCGAAGCGTTGACTAAATGACGCCCATCGTCAAGCGACCTGATATCGGCTTCCTCAAGATCGTGCTCATCCTGAATCTCCCCGAATATCTCCTCAATGATATCCTCAAGCGTCACCAGACCGGCCACACCGCCGTACTCGTCGGCAACGATAGCGATATGTAACTTCCGGGCCTTAAACTCGCCAAGCAGTTCCCCGATGATCTTGGTCTCGGGAACGAAGTACGGCTTGCGCAGATAAGTCGTTATCTCAAATTCCTCTCCCGGCTCCGGCATCTTGTTGAAGAGGTCCTTCACATAGAGAAGACCAATCACCCGATCAATCGACTCATCATATACCGGATACCGCGAATGCCCGTCGCCACGCACCAGCTCCTTGATGTCCCGAAAGCTCATCTGCTTGTTGACGCCAACTATGTCCATCCGGGGAATCATAATCTCGCGGACTACCGTCTGATCCAGGAGGAATATCTGGCCGATCATTTCTTTTTCGTCATCCTCGACAATCGCCTCACCTATACCGGCCTCCTCGGCCAGAGTCTCAATTGCCCGCTCAACAATCTCTTCCTTCTCCTCCTCAGTGACCTGCTTCTCAGCCGGACCGCTCTTGAGACTGCGCGTGTAGAGCCTGACCAACGGCGAGAAAATGACATACAGCGTGGAGATGATCCAGATGTAGCGCGTCATCTGAAGGTTGACTGCTTTCCGGGCATAACGTCGCGGCAGGAATTCGATAGAGACAATGTAGATGAGCCACAATCCGATCAAACCCGGCAGATAGACCGCGGGTCGGCTCAACCCCACGGCAACGGCGATGCTGTCAAGCAACATAACCGCAAGCAAGGTCGTGAGGATCAAAATCACAGACTTGGCAATGACCGCTACCTGCGTAAACGCACGGGGATCGTCGACCAGACGTTTCAGGAAGGCACGGCGCGATCTTGACACCGATGGAAACAGATTCTCTACTTCGTCGGGATCGATGTACACCGCCAGTGAATAGAGCGAGATTATGTATCCTACGAGATAGCTGGCAACGATTGTAAGAAAGGCAATAAACTCATACATCGTCATCGGCTCCCGGCCAGACGGTTTAGATAGAGTCGCTCTTTCTCCTGCATCAACACAGTCTCGGCTTTCCTCTTGTGGTCATATCCAAACAAATGCAAAAGTCCGTGACATGTCAGGCGAATAATTTCCTCCGTGAGAGTAGCACCGTAATCGGTCGCCTGACGACGCGCCTGCGCCACCGATATGTATATCTCTCCAAAGGTGGTGTCATTGGTAGCGACATCGTCAATACTGAAAGAGAGGACATCGGTCGTAGCATCTTTTTTCCGATAGTCTCGATTAAGTGTCCGCATTTTCCGGTCAGACACAAACACCAGATTGGCCTGCGTCCGGCAACGTCGTCCTGTCTCCGCGTTTCCAATTATTTTCGCAAGAGCCAGAAGTTTCTGGCGCGGGACTCTCACCGGTGCCTCCTTGAAAATGGCCAACTGCATCAGGTCTCTTCGATTTCTTCATGACTGGTTTTTCGCGGGTAGGTGATTCGTTGATGGAAAGCACCAATCAACACCTGAGAAAACGCATCCTTGATAGCAGCCAGATCGCGAAGAGTTATGGGGCAATCATCAAGCTCGCCCGACTGGAAGCGATCATTGATTATTCGCTGAATGAGGCTGTTGATACGAGCCGGTTTGGGATCATCAAGCGTCCGACTGGCCGCCTCCACCGCATCGGCCAACATTGCAATAGCCGTTTCCCGTATCTGTGGTTTGGGGCCGGGGTAGCGGAATTTATCGACCGAAACTTCATCGGCATCCTGCTCCAGCGCCTTGTTATAGAAATACGACATCACCATCGTACCGTGATGCTCTTCAATAAAATTGAGAACATCGTCGGGAAGGTCAGCTTCCTCTCCCAGTGCCCGACCTTTCTTCACGTGCGAGACCAGTATCACCGATGACATAGTTGGGGCCAGATCTTCGTGCTTGGATCGTATGGCAAGTTGATTCTCCACAAAATACTCCGGCACCTCAACCTTCCCAATATCATGATAAAGACATCCCACTCGGGCCAACAATGGATTGCCGCCGATTGCCTTGGCCGCCGTCTCGGCAAGATTGCCGACGATTATCGAATGGTGATAAGTGCCGGGAGCCTCAAGCGCGAGTCGTTTGAGAAGTGGATGGTTCATGTCGGACAATTCCAGTAGTGTGATATCGGTAGTGATGCCAAAGATCGATTCAAAGAATGGAATCAAGCCGATTGTCAACAGCACGGTCAACAGACCATTGGCCATGCCGAATCCAATCTCGGTCAACAGTTCCGTCCTTGGAGTCATCTTGAGGCTCTCTACCAGCAAGATGAAGAGGCCGTAAGTTAGCGATACGTAGACGATGATACGGAAGAAATGCGATCGACGTCGCACCTCGCGCGCCGTCACACAGGCCACAGCTCCGACCACAAAAGTCAAGAATGACAAGGTAAAATCGAACCGGTGCATTAGCCCTAGAAGAATGGCCAGCACCAACGTAGAGAAAAGACCAACCTCGGCATCAAAAAGCACCGTTACCATTATCGGCAGGATCGCCACAAGGTAGAGGTAGATAGAGATGTCCTCGGAGAAAACAGTACGCTCCAGATGTATCACAAAAAGCTGAAGAGCAAAAACCAACAGCAACGCCAGAAGTTTCGGATTGGAGTAGTACAGCTCACGACGGAAAAAATACAGAAACAGGTAGAGCACCGAAAGTGTCGCCAGCACTAACACTATTCGAGTCAGTGCCGGTAACGATGCCATCAGCCAGCCACTCTGCACCGCCAGGGATCGTTCGATCTGGTTCTTCTCGCGCAGGATTCTCGCCTGCCGCTGGTCAACTTTCCCGAACGCACGGACAATTGTATCGCCGGGGCTGACAACCTCACTTACCGCCGAGATATTGTCTAACTCAGCGTTGAGCCGGTTGAGATACTCTGGCATATTCGTCTCCAGATCGGGCCGAATGAAGGCATGACCGAGTGGATAGTAATAATCAACATCAATCGAATCCCGAAGAGCCAACTGGTTGAGCACCGTCAGCAGACGTCCGTTAGCAATGGCAACATTGAAAATACGGTTGCGATCATAGATGTTCTCGCGCTGGCCTTGCCGGATCAGTACGTACTTGCTGCCGGTTGAAGGAATCATGTTGGCATCGGCAACAACGCCGATGTGATATATCTCCTCGTTCAACAGTCGAGTCAGAATAGTCCCAACAGCCGAGAGACTATCGACAAGAAGCGATTGCGTGACCACTTTGTCGCTCAGCTGCGGGAACTTTTCGGAGATAGCCTGCGCCAATGCCCGCTCGACATCCGAACCCGCCGAGATGCTGTCGGCGCCTGCTCTGAGCGAATCGACAAGATGGAATAGTCGGCTCAACTCGGAGTTGATCGCTATCAACACGGACGAGTCTCGGTCCACCACGTGGGGAACAGTGTTGCGTACCGCGCTGCGTTCACTCTCCAACTCGCGCTCAGTTTTTTTAACGACAATCTCAAAGGGAGCAACAATAGCATCGCGCGCCATATCCCCCTTGTGGAGCGTATCGAGCGGATTGTAGAGTTCCTCACCCGGATAGAGCAGACCAATCAACACCGAAGCCAGCACCAGGAACATTACGATAAGCGTCTGCGAGTAGCGCGACGAACGCACCGGCTGACGACTCTCACTGGTAACCTTAAGAAGCTTCTTAATCAGGCGCTTCAATTTCAGAAGCAACGAAAACATACGGCGACATTCCCTTTCGCCTTAATCTCAGCGACGAGATTTTTCCCACTTACCGTAAGCACGGATTATCCTCTGCACTAAAGCATGGCGGATAACATCACGCTCCGTCAAGTAAACAAAACCAATTCCCGGTATTGCCTTAAGTATCTTTTGTACCTGCACCAGACCCGATGATTTCTTTTCCGGCAGATCAATCTGTGTGACGTCACCGGTGATAACAGCTTTCGACTTCTCACCGATCCGTGTCAGGAACATTTTCATCTGAGCACTGGTTGTATTCTGGGCTTCATCAAGGACAACAAACGCCTCGTTCAGGGTCCGCCCCCGCATGAACGCCAACGGGGCGATTTCAATAACACCCATCTCCAACAAGCGGCGGGTCTTGTCCGGATCAAGCATGTCGTAGAGGGCATCGTAGATTGGGCGAAGATACGGATCAACTTTCGCCCGGATATCTCCCGGCAAAAACCCCAGCGACTCTCCCGCCTCAACCGCCGGACGAGTAAACACAATGCGACTGACCCGCTTGGCTTTTAGTTCGGCAACGGCCATTGCAACGGCCAGGTATGTTTTCCCCGTTCCAGCTGGTCCGATTGAGAAAACGATATCGTTCTTATCTACGGAATCGACATACTCCGATTGCCCGACCGTCTTGGGCTTGATCTCTTTCCTAAGTGAATTTGTCAGCAGCGCCTCGGTCGATATTTGATCCGCCGGACCGTGACCGGCTTCCTTGACCATTCCGATGGCGTAGTTGAGATACTGCTCGGTGATAAAATCGCCGGTCTTGATCCGCGTAATCAGATCGCTGAGCAAGCGGACTATTTGATCGACATCAATAGGCTCACCCTCAACAATGACATTATCACCGCGGGCCACAATCTTACTAAGAAAACGAGATTCTATGATGCGCAGGAAGACATGGTTCTGACCAAACAGCAAACGCTGATCGATTCCCTCCACGCTAAAAGTGCGGACCTTCTTGTCGTCAATTTCCATATTCACAGGCAGTCTATTTGTCCTCGACCGACTCTTTCAATTCCAGACCCAGTTCTTCGAGTTGATCCGCCTCAATCGCTGTTGGTGAACCATCCATTAGTGACATAGCGTTGGCCGTCTTGGGAAATGCAATAACGTCCCGAATGGAATCGGCACCCACAAGTAGTCCTACCAGACGGTCAAGCCCCAGCGCCACACCAGCGTGCGGCGGGGCACCATATTCAAGCGCTCTCAGGAGGAAGCCAAACATCCGCTCCGCTCGTTCGTTGTCGATCCCGAGAATCTCAAGCACCTTCTTCTGCAACTCAGGTCGATCTATCCTCTGTCCACCAGAACCAATTTCCCAGCCGTTGATAACAAGGTCGTACTGAAGGGCACGGGCCTTCCGCCACGGATGTTCCAGGTCGGAACCTGAAAGATCAGATTTGAATCCTTCGTTAATAAGCGATATATCTTCAAACCTCGGATGCGAAACAATGTTATGCATCGCCTGGTACGAGTCAGTCTCAGCATCATAGTCAAACATCGGGAAATCGGTCACCCAGAGGAATTTCCACTCTGACTTGTCGATAAGATCATGCGTCTTTCCCAGGTGCAATCGCAACCCGCCGAGTATTTCTTCGGTCTTGATTTTCTTGTCGGAGATGATAAACAAGGCATCACCCGGCTCGGCTTTGGCGGCATCTATTAAAGCGTCTTTGACACTTTCTCCGATAAATTTGAGAATCGGAGACTTGTCGCCACCGTCGGCTCGAAGGATATACGCCAGCCCACCAGCGCCGAATCCTTTGGCCACCTCGGTCAACTCGTCAATCTGCTTGCGCGACATACTACCGCCGCCCTTAAGGACGATTCCTTTGACGACGCCACCGGAAGCAACATTCCCGGCAAAGACCTTAAACTCACAGTCACGGACCTGATCAGTCAG
>DAOUUR010000026.1 GCA_030668045.1 bacterium | reverse complement strand
GGCCAGAAGGATCGGCATGGAAGGGTTGGCTATCGGTATAGAGGGAGCCAAGCTGGGAATCTCAGCGATTGGCAGGGTTCTAAGAATGGCCTTCACCGATTACGACGAGGATGATCTTGAGCGCGACATGGAGCGCGGGGCGGAGGTAATCGAAGCCAAGGCCGAGGTCCTTGAGGACAGAGCCAAGGAGCTTGAGGAAATGGCCGAAGATTTGCAGGACCTGACTTACGAGATGTGCGAGGAAATCCCGGCGCTGACCGCGCTTGATTGGTTCTAATTAGCGCGTCTATACTGAGTGACGCAGTATCATGTTGCCGATCGAACTCTCGACGCAAGCGAGACAGCGCAAGCTTTTCACATAGATTAATATCAGCGGGTACACAGGTTCCGGATGGGACCTGTGTTTTAGTATTCGCCAGTTTGTTGCTTTTTAATCAAATGCTACTCTGTTGTTAATTGCTTTCCGTCATTACCTTTTCCTATCATTGATCAGCTAAAAATCAATTGATTGCCGAAACGAGGATTGGAAAATGATAGAAACACTCAGTAACTGGCTGGTTGCACAGGGTCTGGGCTCAGGTTCTGCTCATAATGTTGCCTGGCCGCTGGCGGCGGTGATCGTCTTGCTGCTGGCTTTTGTCTCAAACTATATCGCCAAGCGGTTTCTTCTCGGGGCGGTTAGTTTCCTGGTGAAGAAAAGTCAGACCGAGTGGGACGACACGCTGCAAAGGCAGAAAGTATTCTCCCGCCTTTCGCATTTGGCTCCCGCTATGGTAATATATGCCAGCGCCCAGCTATTTCCGCAGGTGACAGATATTGTGGAGCGGCTATCACTGGTCTATATGATGCTGGCCGGTATCCTTGTGGCAAATTCGTTTCTGAACGCTGTGGTCGATATCTACCGCACTTTTGAAATCTCCCGTCAGCGACCGATCAAAGGATACGTCCAGATTGCCAAGGTTATCATTTTCGTCTTTGTTGGCATTATCGCCGTCGGGACGCTGATGGACCGCTCCCCCTGGCTACTGTTGAGCGGCCTGGGAGCGATGACAGCGGTCATCCTCTTGGTGTTTAAGGATTCAATCCTCGGTCTGGTAGCATCGATACAACTTTCCTCCAATGATATGGTGCGTATCGGGGACTGGATCGAAATGCCGAAGTATGGTGCCGATGGCGATGTGGTTGATGTCACACTCAATACGATAAAGGTCCAGAACTGGGACAAGACCATAACGACCATTCCTGCCTATGCGCTGATATCTGATTCGTTTAAGAACTGGCGCGGTATGAGTGAATCAACAGGGCGCCGTATCAAGCGGGCGGTCGATATTGATATGGCGACGGTGAAATTCTGCACGCCGGAGATGCTTCAGCGGTTTGAGAAGTTCGAATTGATCGCAGGCGACGTCAAATCGAAACAAGACGAAGTGACTCAGTACAATCAGAACCAGAACATCGATACTTCCGAATTGATAAATGGCCGCAACCTGACCAATCTGGGGACTTTTCGGGCATATTTGGTGGCCTACCTGCGCCATCATCCCATGATCCATCAGGAGATGACCTTCCTTGTTCGCCAACTGCCACCCGGCCCAAACGGACTGCCGATTGAAATATACGTTTTCAGCTGCGACCAGGATTGGGTCCGATACGAAGATATCCAGTCAGACATTTTTGACCACATCCTGGCCGTAATTCCAGAGTTTGACCTGCGGGTCTTTCAGCATCCAACTGGCCATGATTTCCAAGCTATCGCTGGAAATCCCGGTCCGATCGGCGGCTAAACGTCAGCGTTTTGATGCATTTTGACGTAGACGATCCGATAATTCGATGCGCACAGTTTGCATACGCTTGCAACATTGATTGGAAACAGGCGTCGAGCGCTCTTCAGTCTTCAACGCACCCATCGTAATCCTCTAACATGCAACGAGTTGTGGGTGTGCGGGTTTTTTTATTCGGTTCGGTTTTCGGGACTGGTATTTGCTATGAGTTTAGTGAGTAAAATTACGTTGAAATAAAAAAGTAACTTATCTTAGAGGTAGGTGTATTATGAAAAGAACGCTTTGCGTTGCAGTTCTGGTAGTCGGTTTCCTGATGGCTGCCATGCCGGTCTCGGCCGGGGTTTTTGTCTTTGAACCGGATCCCGCTGATCTTGGTGATTTACGTCACGACAACGCTTGGACATGGGGACTCGAATTTGCCGACCCCGGCTGGTATTTCGAGGAAGTTGTACTGACATTTAAGAACATCCAGAACACGGCTCCTTTGTCATCGAACATTCTTTTTATTCGTCTGCTGGACGATGTAACCCTCGGTACTACAAAGTATTGGGATGATCCCAATGTTGAAGAAGACTATTTTGAGTGTTATGGGGGTGTTCTGATTGAAGCATGGGAAGACGACGTTTTTACTGGTGTTGATCTTACCTACACCTTTTCGAGCCTCGGCTTCTTGGATGACTGGTCGGACTATGTAGCCAACGATGGTATGGTCGGCTTCGGTTTTGATCCTGACTGCCATTTCGAAAACGATGGTATCGAGTTGACGGTAACCGGTGCCGTACCGGAGCCGGGCACAATGATGCTGTTTGCCCTTGGCATGGTCAGTGGCGTAGCGGCTTATCGGAAGAAAAGGAAATAGTCCGATCTGACGTTTCGATTACGATTCTGAAATACTCAGGCCGCTCGTCTCAGACGGGCGGCCTTTTTCATGGCGTCATACCGTTGGTATATTTGACACATGACCGATGTTACGCTATACTGGGTGCTGGAAGGGAAAGCAGGCGGGGTCAGTTGTAGGAATTCGCTGTACTTCTCCAACAATCGTTCGGTAATATGGAGGTGACTCTTATGACGCGCATCAGGTTGACTGGTTCTTTGTTGTTGTTGGTCACCTTGGCTTCGCTTACTCTTCGCTGCGCGGACGGTCCGGTATCAACTTCGCAGCCATCATTTTCCTTTGGAGTATCCGTTACTGATCAGAGTGGCGAGACCGTTGACGGCCTGAGAATCAGTGTCCAGAATCATCTGAGTGGCTTGGGTGACCTGACTGTTGCCAATGACTTATCAGAACAACACCATGTAACCCACAATCCAGAACGAGCCCCCAGATCTCAGCTCGATTTCGGCGATATCAATTGCAACGGTATCGCCCACGAGATCGCCGATGCCATGCTCTATATAGACTATTTCACTGACGGCCTCGAAGTTTTCGATGATCATCCCGTCTGCTCAATTGAAGGGTCCGATGTCAACGCAGACGGCAACTCGCTAACAGTCGCTGATCTGGTCCATTTAATTCGGATTCTTATTGGGGATGCTCTACAGGTACAGCCTGGCGATACTACCGATGCTTATATCACTTTCAACCGGGTATCCGGTGTTCTTGCAATAGACGGTGAAGATGTTGGGGGTGCATTTATTCGCGTGGCAGGCGAAGTTGTCCCAGAGTTGTTGGCTGACCATATGTCGATGCAGTACGCTTTCGATGGCACGCAAACGAACATTATCGTTTATAATTGGGACATGGATGGCTTCTTCGATGGAAATTTTCTGGTGGTCGATGGCGATATTGTGAGTGTCGAGGCCGCTACATATTATGGTGTTCCGTTACGTTTGAAGGTCATGCCTTATGGCGCTGCTTTCTATCAGAATTACCCCAATCCCTTTCATGGAACCACGACTTTCAGTTTCGCTTTGCCTGACGCCGGTGATTACAGGTTGATTGTGAAAAATCTTCACAACGAGATAGTTGACTCGGTGGTTGGTTCCGTATCGGCTGGAGTGACAGAGATAGAGTGGGATGCAAGTCTTCTTCCTGTCGGTGTTTATTGTTGCAACCTGACTATCGTTGATGCCGATTCGATTCTCTTCTCAGAGTGTCAATACGCAGTCAAATGGCAGCCGAACGCTGCGATACTGGGGTACACATCGTCTGACGGTACCTATGAAACTGATGATTCGCTGAGTTTTCCCGGTGTATGGGTCTTGCCCGAATTGATCCGAACAGGCGAGTCCGGCGAGATGATCGGCACTTTCTCCTATTCTGATACAGTCACGATTGTCCTTACCGATACCCTTGCCGGGGTCGATCAGATGTTTAGTAAGGCAATCACCAGCTGCGTCAATCAATTTGAACTGGTCTGGAATCTTCCGGATTAGCGTCTTGAAAGTGGGGCGCCACATTGAGAATGGCTTACCACTTAAGAATGGCTTGCCACTTAAGAGTAGCTTGCTACTTAAAAGTAACGTGTTACCAGTCAAGTTCGTAGAGCAGCAGCGAGTAGATCAGACCCTTGTGGAATTCGCCATCGTGGAAGTAATGGTCGCGGAGGGAAGCATCTTTGGTGAATTTCAATGACTCCAGCAACTTGATGGCACCCTTATTAAAACCGGCAGTCTGAGCATAGACTTTGTTGAAGCCGCGATGACGGAACAGATATCTGACCAGCAGTTTGATTGCTTCGGAGCCATGTCCCTTTTTCTGTTCATCGGGATCGATAAGGAGGCCGAGTTCGGCGGATCGGTTCAGGGGGTTGTGATCAAAATATGAAATCTTGCCCACCGGCACTTTGTCTTTCTTGCGAACGATTGCAAAGAACTCACGGCCAGCGGATGGTTCCCGCTTCTTGAAAGCTTCGGTGACCTCGGTGGCTGATCGAAGCGGATGGGCCCGACAGCTCTGAGTCTGCGGTTCGCTCTGTAGAAACCAGAGGTGGAAGTTGGCTATGTCATCGACAGTGACGGCACGAAGGAAAATCTTATCACCGACAAACGACGGCTGAGTCGCAAATTCTTTGTTCTTATCTTTCATCTATAACCTCTCATGCTCGAACTCTTCCGTTAGCTCGATAATAGCAACCACTGGAAATCAAGGCAAACTTGAAATTTGGCAACTATCACCGCCAGCCGCGGTTTACAGTGGTGGCAGCGGTTGACATGGCCGGCAGCGGTTTACAGGGTCGGTAGAGGTTGACATTGCCCGCACTGGTGGCATATCTTGGTCGTATGCGAAACCACGTGATTTTATTGATAGCCGTATTCCTGCTTTATCTGATACCGTCGGTGATTCTTCAGACGGTCTACGGCCCATCGTACGGCTTCCTATCCGGGGAAGATTGCTGGCAGCCGGATGATTCAGGCGGCTGGGTGAAACATGGCGCTCCATCCGTTCCACCACCAGCCGAACCGAGCGTTTCGGTGCCGATTGGGGTTCGTTATATCCCGATTTTCCTGGCGGCGGCTGTGCTCGTACTCTTTCTGTTTACGCCGTTGTCTAAGAGACTGGAGACAAAGCGACTGGACAACAATGAGGGAGAGGTGGTTGACCGGGGTGTTGACGAGGATGATAGCAGTGACGAGGAGCATCAGACCGGTTAACCGGCTTCCCTCGTCCTCTATTTCACGTACCTGCTTGGTTCGGTGATGGCCGCGTTGATCGCTGAGGCGGCGGCAGTGGCCGGGGAGCAGAGATAAACTTCGGTGTTTGATTCTTCGCCCAGTTTCATAAATCGTGCCCCGGCGGTGGCGAGGGTGCGTTGGCCGGAGGGGAAGAGTTCGGAGTCGGGACGGAACTGATCGGCACAACCGGGGTTGGCGATAATCGCTCCGGCCTCCACCAGCACGCGAATCAAACCTTTTTTGAGCGCTTCAAGTTGAACGGCCCGTGATGCTGGAATGATAATCAGGCGGCAGTCGGGGTGGACTTTGCGGCCTTTGAGAATGTCGGCGGCCACGCGGAGGTCGGCGAACCGTCCGCTGGTACAGGTCCCCAGAATGATCTGCTCGACCGCGACACCTTCCAACTCGGCGGCTGCTTTGACGCTGGTGATCGAACCGGGGCAGGCAACCTGCGGGACGAGCTGGTCGATATTGATCTTGTACAGGTTTTCGTAGACAGCATCTTTGTCGCTGACGACCGGAAAATACTCCTGCATCGTTCGACCGGTGAGGAAGCGTCGGGTGATCGAATCAAACGGTGTGATGGCGGTTCGGGCTCCAGTGTCCCGGATCAGGCCAGCCAGCGCGAAACGTTCGCCGATGTTCATATGCGAAACAACCGAGCCGCTCAGTTCGATAGCCTTCCCAACAAGATCGTAGGTAGCCAACTGGCCAACCGCCGAGAGACCTATATCGCGAGCATAGACACCACGTGATCGACGACCGTTAATTTCGATGAAGGTTGTCGATGGAACCTCAAGATCGATTTTTCCCTCTGCCCAGGTGCGGGCGATCATCGCTGCATCGACAGTCTCGGCGCATGCGTTCAAGCATCCGAAGACCGGACCCTGCGGATCGTTGCAAAGCGCAAGTTGACCGGGGAGAATGTGCGCCTTTTCCAGAATGACCTGGTTGGTGTAGCCATCGCGGATATCGTAGAACGCTTTTATTCCCTGACGCCGGGCAAATTCTCTGGTTGTGGCGTAGGTCGATGGGCCGACTTCGACATTCTCTTCGACCTGCCCCAGGGGAGAGATAGCCAGCCGGGCCGGATTGAAAACGTATTCGGCGCCAAGCTTCTGAAACTCCTTGATGATAGTTCCCGATGAATCGCGCGCAATAACCAGGTGCGGTTCAACCGTGATAGTTTCGCCGACCTCGACTTTTTCAACCGATGCTGCCCGCGCGAGAATTTTCTGTACCGACGCCTGTTTGCCATAGAGCGTATCGGTATGTCGCTGCGTTTTGACACCGGGGAAATTGAACTCAAGCTGTTCGAGTTTCAGGAAGGCCGGTTTTTCGCGGATGCCGTAGCGTCGCCGCCATGTATAGAACGCTGCCTTGGAGATACCGAGTTCGAGACCGCACTTGTCGTCATCGCCAAACCGTTCCCAGAGGGAGCGGATTTCTTTTTCGGAGAATTTGGGTACCGAGTGACGCGCTACGTTTTTCTTGCGGCGCCAGTATGCGATCAGATAGGCCGGAACACCACCGAGGTATTCACCGATCTTCTCATCGGTTTTGTGAATCTTCTGCAGTTGGATCAACTCCGACTTTGTCGGTATCTTTCTGCGAGCAGTCACAACCGCGAGAACTCCTTCCTCAAGGCATCGTAGACCGGTTCCAACGGCACTGAGACGACGTTGGTCTTTCCGATAACCGACATGAAGTTGGTGTCGCCCTGCCAGCGGGGAACGATATGCATGTGGACGTGTCCTGGAATACCGGCACCGGAACCGCGACCGAGATTCATCCCGAGATTCATTGAATCAGGTTTGAGGGCTTTTTTTATGGCTGTGACTGATTTGCGGACGAGATCAAAAAACTCGATAGCTTCCTCGGCGTTCAACTTTTCAATCTGACCGGTATGACGATTCGGCACGACCAGAGTGTGACCGGTGTTGTATGGGAACTTGTTGAGGATCACAAAATTCTTTTCGCCACGAAAGAGGATGAGGTTCTTAACCGAGTCTTTCATCTTCATACGCTTGCAGAAGATGCAGCCTTTTTCTTTCTTTCCAAGGATGAAGGCAGCCCTCCAGGGCGCCCATATCATCTTATCAGCCATAGCATTATATATAAGGCAATTTCACAGAAGACTCAACCGGAAAGGTGCGTATTTTTTCCGCTTCAGGCGTAACGCGCAGATACTCAGCAGCTTAAAGGGTATTTGAAAACAAGAAAAAGTGTAGTGCAAGAACTTAGCTGAGGCTCAGCCCCTCTGTTTTTGTTGAAGATGAGCCGGTGGCTGTGCTTGTTTGTCATTGATGGTAAAGAGGACGACATCGGCGATTAATTTTGAGGACGCCGCAACTCGTGAGCAACTGCTTCCGGAATGCCGATTGCAGCCGGGCGATTTGTGGCACGATCCGGAAGGGCGGCACGTTGTTGGATGTGGTGATGCGACCGATCGCCAATTTGTTGAATCGATTTTCAACAGCCGACGAGCGACCCTGTCGTTGCACGACCCGCCGTACAATATGGTATCGTTTCAGCGTCGACCGATCGCGGAGTATATCGATTGGTGCCGACGGTGGGTTGATCTTTCGTGGGGGATGATGGCCGAGGATGGATCGTTCTATGTCTGGCTCGGGGCGGACCAGAAAAATCATTTTCAGCCGTTGCCGCAGTTTATGGCGATGATGGCGACCACCGATTTTCAGTCACGTTCATTTGTCACCCTTCGTAACCAGCGCGGGTACGGCACGCAGAAGAACTGGATGGCGGTGCGGCAGGAGTTACTCTACTATACTAAGGGTGAACCGCCGTTCGATGTTCAGTACACCGACATTCCGAAAATCCTTCGTGGTTACTACAAGGATGTCGGGGGGGAACGAACCGAGAACATGCAGCGGAGTCGCTCGAACAATATCCGGCCGGGTAATGTCTGGGTCGATACTCAGCAGGTTTTTTATCGACTGGAAGAGAACGTCAACGGTTGCTATGCGCAGAAACCGTTGAAGGCGATTGAACGTGTCATTATGGCATCGTCAAAAGAAAGCGACATCGTCGCCGACTTCTTTTCGCATTCGGGAACGACGCTGCTGGCCTGCGAACGTTTGAGACGCCGGTGTGTGACGTTTGACATTGACCCAATCTATGCCGAGATAACGATCCGTCGTCTGGAGTATTATCGGCAGACAGGCAAGACCGGCTGGCAGATGGAGGATGTGTTTGGGGCAGAGGCGTGCGAGCTCACAGATAGGGTCACTGCTGAGTCAACGTAGGGCTGAAACCTTCAGATCAACTTGTATAAGTGCACGCTGTGTTTCGATAGAAGCGTATTTACAGCCATACCAGAATCCATCACATTAGCCTTAACCACTTGATACGGCCCTAATTACGGAGCCTGTCTGCAATCTGGTAAGATAAGGCTTGAATAGTCACAGCCCTTCATATATGTTTACTTTGAAATTGTGTCGGACTGATCATCAGCCCCCCCCCGAAGACTTTAGAACGTCTTCCACAATGGAAACAGATAACGGGTGAGTTGGATTCATCTGGTGATCCCACCTGAGGAAAACCGTGAGACTACGACCAGATTTGTCCTGGGATGTCTCGAACGAAAAGACAGAGGTTTTTCTGAAAAGAACGGATTCATTGAAGGAACATAAATGAAGCAAATGAACGTGTCCAAGGCTCATGCAACTATGCCGCTGCTGTCTGATTCTCATCGAAGCATCGAACCGGTGCTCCCGCTTCGAAACAAATCGCGGTACGTGCTCGGCATAATCGAAGAGTTTGATAACAACCATTTACCATATGTCGCCGCGTGTGAAGACTTAGGGGTTCGCTACAAGACTCTCGACATCTCAGGCCCTGACTGGATTCAGGTCGTACGGGGCTGCGGATGTGACGCTTTTCTTGTGTGGCCCTCCTTCAAAGTGAGTATATGGAAACGTATGTTCAACGAACGACTGAAGGTAATGGTTGAAGAGATGCACAAGACCATCTACCCAACCTACAATGAAGTATGGTTGAATGAGAGCAAACTGCGGATGTCTTATTGGCTGGAAGCTAACAACATTCCGCATACTAAGACGTGGGTGTTCTATTCGCACGAACAAGCGCTTAAGTTTGCTAAAGATGCCGGCTTGCCGCTCGTAGTAAAGCACGACATGGGCTCCAGGAGCGCGGGGGTGGAGATCCTTCATGACCGCACTGAACTCTTGCGATATGTCAATCATCGTTTCGGGAAAGGGCTCGTCTGCCGAGGAGCCGACAGTCGGGATAGTGAATGGGGTAACGTCCTGTTCCAGGAATTCCTCCCAGAAGTAGCAGAGTGGCGAATGATTCGAATCGGCGAGTCGTATTTCGGACATCAGAAGCTCATGGATAGGGCATTTCATAGTGGTTCCGGAAAGGTGGGATGGTATGATCCTCCACGAGCGCTGTTGGACTTTATTCGCAAGTTAACTGACAATGCCGGATACACGGCGATGAATGTGGACATCTTTGAGACCCCTGATGGGCGCCTTGTCGTTAACGAGATTCAGTCGCACTTCGCTGCCTTTGTGGAGTCTCAAATGTACATAGACGGCAAGCCGGGTCGATATTTATATGACTATTCCAACGGAGAATGGCGATTCGACGAAGGTGTTTTCTGCCGGAACAGCTGTTGCGACCTACGGGTAAAGGTGCTCCTAGATCAGCTTGATCGAACGGCTTCCCAATCATCGTTGCAATATGTTGGAAAACTCGCACGTATAAATGCAGTCTAAATTTGATTCACGGCATAGGAAACATTTTGAAAGCAGATGTTGAAGATTCGATTGCTGAATGTCGCGCATCTCCACACATCTGCTTTCAAAGTGTTGTCGGGAGTTGTACGCTAATCTATTGTTTATATTACTGTTGTGTTATAATATAATGTGTCTGGGTGAGTTGTATGAATGAAGAAAGCGATTACTCGTAGCGGATAATGCTAAGGAGAGTCCTGTCATTTTGAAAATTGCGGACAAATAAGGTGACAACATGGTTGAACAAGAAAAACAAGATGTGACGATTGTCGGTGGCGGTAGTAGTGCGCATGTTTTGATTCCTTTTCTTTCCGGTGCGGGTTTTAACGTCAACATTCTCACACGAAAGCCGAAGGAATGGTCCCGGAAGGTCGATGTTCAGTTGCACTCGATTCATGGGGAACTCCAGGAGGAGTTTAGTGGTTCCCTGACGAAAATCAGTGACAATCCGGCTGAAGTCATTCCACAGGCAAGTTTTGTGATTTTGTGCATGCCTGTGTGCAAATATCGCTTCGCTCTTCACGGCCTGGCACCGCATCTTGCGAAAGATAAAGAGGTGTTTGTCGGGACCATCTATGGTCAAGCAGGATTTAACTGGATGGTCGATGAGATCAAGAAAAAATTTGATTTGAACAATATCACCACCTTTGCCATCGGTTTGATTCCGTGGATTTGCCGGGTCATTGAGTATGGTAAGGTGGGAGTGACCTATGGTTGTAAGGAGCTCAATGTCGTGGCGGTGTCACCGCCGAATCGTTTCTCTGAACTCAATGACCGTTTGTTGAAGAATATTTGCGAGCGGTGGCTGAAAAAAGGACCTTTCCGACAGGCCGCCAATTTTTTGTCACTGACTCTGTCTGTCGACAACCAAATCATCCATCCTTCGCGTTGCTACGGTTTGTTTCTCAAATACGGTGGGAAATGGGCGAACAAAGAAGATATCCCCTATTTTTACCGCGACTATGACCAAAAATCCGCCGACCTTCTACAGGAATTAGACGCGGATTTCACTAAGATTCGAGATACCATCAAGGCAAAATATCCTCAGCAGGATTTCCAATACATGCTTGATTATTTGGGCCTTGAGCGACTCTCATACCAGTCGGAAAACACCGACATTCGCGAGTCATTCACGACTTCGCTGACGTTGGGAGCCATCAAACCACCCACCATTCAATTAGAAAGCGGCGAATGGATCATAGACAAGGACCACCGCTTCTTTACAGACGACATTCATTATGGCCTGTGCATCGCAAAATGGATTGCCGACCAACTATCTCTGGACGTTCCCACCATTGATAGCATCATCGACTGGGCCCAGCAATTGCGCAATGAGAAAATCATCGAGGGGAATAAATTGTTATTGGACAGCGAAAGCCTGACCTCGGAATTCATGTCCGGCATTCCTCCGGTGTATGGACTCAACAGCATCGATGCCATACTGGACTAATTTCTGTTTTCAAGCCCCCTAAATGTGCTCTGGGTCATTTTTGTATGGCTGTGTCCTATCATCATGTGACTCATCTGCTGCCATGGGCGATAATCCCTATCCCGATCTTGACCGCAATCTATAATGAAAACAAGAACACTCCACGATACAACCAAAACCAAAGTAAGCTCGACTGTGACCAAATCGTGGCCCAAATGGTATCACGTTATTCGGTGTTATTGGGAGATATGGCCACTGTAATTCTCGTATGTTGTTGTGGCGCAATAATTTGGAGGGGGGAATCGAACCCTATTCTCGCGTTGTGGGACAGGGACTTACGACGTATTGTGACCAAATTGGGATCGTTTTTGTTACACGACTGGAGCCACCTAACTGCTCAACCACTCGGCGCTGATCCTTCAATTAGCCGGTCCGTAGAGCTTTAATTCCCAGAAGGAGGGCCAATACCCTTGAACACTCCGTGAGTCATGCACTCTGATCTTGAAATACCGCCATTCGGTGCCCTCTTGTAACTGGACCCTCATTCTATCCCACACAAATCT
>DAOUUR010000013.1 GCA_030668045.1 bacterium | reverse complement strand
TACTCCTCAGCCATTATCAAGATAGCCGGTAATCAGATGCTGGTTTCTCGAACTGGCTACACCGGCGAAGATGGTTTCGAGTTGTATATTCCTCCGCAACATGCCGACGCCACCTGGAACGCGGTCACAGAAGCTGGCAATCGACACGGAATGAAATTTATCGGTCTGGCGGCCCGCGACAGCCTGAGACTTGAGATGAAAATGGCGCTCTACGGCAACGATATTGACGAGACGACTACTCCGGTCGAAGCAGGCCTCAGTTGGATTGTCAATTTCGACAAAGACTTCATCGGCAAGGATGTAATGGCTAAACAAAAAGCTGAGAAACCAACCCGCCGACTCGTATGTCTTGAGCTGGAAGGTCGCGCTTTCCCACGTCACGGGTATGACATCTTCGACGGCGATACTGTCGTTGGTAAGATTACTTCGGGCACTTTTTCGCCAAGCTTGCAAAAACCGGTTGCACTCGGATATGTGCCGCGAGAGAATGCGAAATCCGGTTCAAAGCTTGAGGTCGCCATCCGCAACCGTCGATTCACCGCTACCGTTGTCAAACCACCATTTTACAAGGATGCCTCACATCGATAAACTACCTATGAATGTTGACCTCTACCTGACTCCGATCAAATTCACGTCGGACGACCTGCACGGCAGGACTGTCGTGGCTATTGATGTCCTTCGTTGCTCCACTTCGATATGTGCAGCTTTCCAGGCAGGAGCTCGCGGAGTCATACCGACCGATGAGCCGGGCAAGGCAACCGAAGCATGGAGCAAGCTGGGAGCCGATGCGGCTGTTCTGGCAGGCGAACGAGGCGGTATTAAGATCGAGAGTTTCCAATTGGGGAACTCCCCAACCGAATTTAATACCGAGGTAGTCAGTGGCAAACTCGTGGTAATGACAACCACCAACGGCACCCGCCTCTACAATCTGGCCAATAACGCCGGACCTGTTATCACTTGCGCTCTGGTCAATATCTCGAAAGTGGCTGCGCGGGTGGCCGCTGATAGCAACGATCTGGTAATCGTCTGCAGCGGGCAGGATGGTCGTTTCTCCATTGAGGATACGATCTGCGGCGGGATGCTTATTGATCTTCTGGAAACGGCGCACCAGAAAAAGCTGTGCATCAACGACGCCGCATCCGTTGCCCGACTGCTATTTCAAAGCAACAAAGACCGGATACGCCAGGCGGTAAGCGAAGGAGAGCACGGACGATACCTGGCCTCTCTTGACTGTCAAAAAGATATTGAGATTGCAACTTCCATAGACTCGATCCCGGTACTCCCAATCCTTCGCGACGGCCAACATATTCTCGAAGATGGCGGAGTGCTGGAAAATCGATGTGACACTTTCGCTAAACAGGATGTATAAACGATTATGAAGATTTTCTTACCCCTAGTAACCGTATTGATAATAGGTCTGGTTTCTGTAGCTGGCGCCAAGACCGGCGTTAAGTATGCAATCGCTACCTATCAGCATGACGCAGTTTCTGAGATCAATGTTCTCCTGATGACCGATACCATCGAATGTCAGGTCGGCTTACCTGTCTCCGGCTTTCTGACATCGTTTTCTGTCGAGCTGGAAGTGATCGAGGCCGACACTGCCCAGGCCACATTCAATGTTCATGTCATAACCCTTGGTCCCAACGCCAACACCTACTCAAAGGCATTTACCGCCGAGTACGGTCTGCCTGCCCGAATCGACGGAATCTCCAGCAAGAACGATTCGAAGTACTCGCTGGTATTGGTGCCAATCGAACTGGTTGAGATAGACCCAACCATCTGCGAATTTGACCATCGCTCCTCCGATGACTTCCGCTTCCTTCCAACGGCTCACACAGACATTCATTTTGTATCCAATTCGCTGGGAGACTTCTACTTTGACGCCGTCAAGGAAGTAATGGAAACGCAGTACCGCCTGGTGCGGGCCGCTTTCAATTTTGATCTGCCCGGCAAGTACTCCGTCTACCTCTGCCCCTGCCCGGTCAAGACAGTTATCTGGGACAAGCGATTCGGCATGGCCATTGATCCTACTCGATCCACCGCTTTCGCTATCTACAGCCGCCAACTGAATTCCACCGACCCCTTCGTTCTAATCCTAACGGCCATCCTGCGCAACTGGGGTTATGCTCCCCCGTTCCTGGCCGAAGGCATGGCCGGTTATCAGTCCACCTCTGTCTACGACATGAAGAAAATAATCGCCGAGGGCAAGGCGATTCCGCTGGCCGATCTTATCGGTACCTACAACTTCTATCAGGCTGATCCTTTCCTGGCCGACCGCACGGCTACATCGTTTGTCAATTTTCTCATAAACTCCTACGGTCTGGATATGTTCTCCGACCTCTACCAGCAGGCCGACGATTTGAACCTCAGGGAGAAAATCGAAACTGTCTATCAGGTAAGTCTCGACAGTTTAGAGAGCGAGTGGCAAAATGCTATCGACCTGACCGAAATCAATATCAACGACCTCGGATACCAGGCGTACTTATCTGAGATGATGTTTGACTATCCTTCGATGCTGAAATACTGTCAGGCCGCTGCCGAGTTCATAAGTACATCTCAGGATTCGATACGAACCCTCTCTCAACTCAAGCGAGCCTACTTCTTCAACGGTGATTACTATGGCGCTACCGAAGTTCAGCAATTGCTAACCCCTCTGCAACCATCAATGGCGGTCAATCTGATGGCCGAGGGCAGCTACAAGATGATGAACGCTCTCTATTCTGAAGCAATCGAAGATTTCAACAAGGCTCTCCAACTGGATTCAACTCACTCGATGAGCAGGTTCAATCTGGCCATCGCTCATATCAATACCGATGACGACTCCACAGCCATTTCGTTGTTTCGAGAAATCATAGCCAGCGCCGGTAAAGAAGGAGCCCAGGGAGAAAGTCGAGCCCTGCTGGGGAATCTTCTCCTCAAATCGAACGATGAGAACGACCGTAAAGAAGCAGAACGTGTGCTCTCCGAAGCACAGTCGATTTTTGCCGGAGCCTTGCAGACAAGTCGGGCGTCGGCGTCTTCGTACATGTGGATCGGTGTTGCTACCTGCGGCCTCGGCCAACTGGAAGGCGCCATCACCTATCTGGAAACCGCTCTCTTTCTGGAGTCGAGACCTTTCTATCTCGGACTCATAAACCTATGGCTCGGCAAGGCGCACGACCTCAATGGTGACCATACCCGCGCTCGGGAATATTATGGTCGCACCCTTGGTGTACCGTCGGCTGCCTACCATCAGGACGAAGCTCGGCGATACCTTGAGACGCCGTTCTCCTACTGACGATGCTGGGATTTCTTAATTCAACTATTCTGCTCGCTGCCACCGCAGCACTAATACCGCTGATAATCCACCTGTTCTCCCGGCGACGGGTGAAGATCGTCCCGTTTTCATCATTGCGGCATCTCAAGGCGATGCAACGTCGGCAGGTTCGCCGACTACGCATCCGCCAACTTCTACTGCTGATCGTACGGATGTTGATTATCCTGGCGGTCGTCCTTGCGTTCGCTCGCCCCACGGTCGAGACTGGCGGCGTTGGATCGCACGCGGCCGTTTCAGCGGCTATCGTTCTGGACAATTCGGCGTCAATGAATCGTTATGTTGCCGACGGCAACCTTTTCCAACTGGCTCACCTGCGAACAAGTGAACTAATCGAAACTTTCGGGGAAGCCGACCAGATACAACTGCTTCCTCTTGATCACACCGGATTTTCCGTAGATGCCTTCCCCCCCGGTTCTCCCGCCTCGGTCCTGGAGCAGTTGCAGAACATTCACGCTGGTTCCAGCCTGGCCGATCTGGAGGGAGGACTTGAGAACGCCGATGAATTTCTATCCGACGCCTCCAATCTCAACCGCGAAATCTATATCGTATCCGACCGGCAACGACGCTCGCTGCCCAACCAACCGGTGCTGGCAGATTCGGACGCACGCACGCACTTGATTGAGCTGCCCTTTCAACCCGATGGTAATGCGGGAATCATATCGGTTGATTTTGGTGGTCAACTGCTGATCCCCGGACACAATTTTGAAATTGCCGCAACGATCCGCAACTACGGAAGCGAAGATCAGGCCGACCTGATAGCTTCTCTGTTCCTCGACGGCAACCGGATCGCTCAATCTGATTTTAGTGTCACCGCCAAAGGCGAGACTGTAGTCCGGTTTGACCGTTCGGTATCACACACCGGACTGCATTCCGGCTTTGTGGAAATATCGGACGACCGGTTTATGGCCGACAACCGATACTACTTCAGCTTCAAAATCCCCCAGCGCTTCAATCTCCTGATTATCGGCGATGGCGATGCTGGGCAATTTGTCTCACTAGCTCTCACGCCCGATGCAACGACCAATCAGTACTGGTCGGTAAAGCAGGTTCCCTCCGCAGAGCTGGCGGGAATCAACTTCGCCGACTACGACGTCGTCGTTCTCTCCGGCATCCCGACACTGGACGAACTGTTCGTTCGTCGCCTCCATGCTTTCGTTCGTGGTGGGCGAGCGCTGTTTTTGATCTACGATGGCGCTACTGACATCGACAATTTCAATCAACACTGGTCTGATGCAACCGGACTCACCTACGATGAAGCGGTGCAGCAGAATTTCACACAGTCCGGCTACTACGTCCTTGAGTCGGTCGAGTTGGCTCATCCCGTTTTCTCGGTGTTTAACCTTGAGAACAGCAACCTCCCGGAGATGAAGTACTACACACTTCCCCGCATGCAGGCATCGCCCGGCGCAACAATCCTGGCCCGTTTTTCAGGCAACCGTCCGGCCCTGATTGAAAACCGATATGGCAATGGACGCGTCCTCACTTTTGCCGGTGCCTTCACACCACGGTATTCCGACATGACCGGCCACGCCTTCTTTGTCCCCTTCATCTCTCGAATCGCCGAGTACCTTGCCGCCGACCTCTCCAGCTATGAGCGACACCTCTTCGCCGGCGACCATATCTCCCGAAGCCTGGTCGTGCCCGGACAGGTTGAGATGTCGCTCCGCATGACAACCCCCGACAGCTCGGTCTATGCGCTCCAACCCGAAGAAGATAGCGACATGCTCATCGTACATCCTGCACCGGTTGATCAACCCGGCATCTATCGCATTACATATCTCGGTAGGGAGATTGATCGCTTCGCAGTCAACCTCCGATCAGACGAAGCCGACCTGGCCGCAGTTGACTACGATCAGTTCGCTGCCGCCATTGGCGCGGAACAATATCATCAGCTCCCCGCCGATGGTGACCTCTCCGGTCTCCTGGCGGAACTGCGTTTCGGCAAGGAATTGTGGCAACTTTTTCTCTGGGCGGCAGTGATCCTGATCATGATTGAAATCCTGCTCTCGCGGAGTCCCGTCCAGGAGGAAGAGGCGTGACCCTCCTCGCCGGCGAGAATCTCCACAAGAAGTTCAACGAACAAGTGATCTTCAGTGGCGCATCGTTCACCGTCCAGAGTGGCGACCGCATCGGACTGGTCGGACCAAACGGCAGCGGCAAGACAACGCTGTTTGAACTGATCTCCGGTCGCATGTCGGCGGATGTCGGCACCATCAGCAAGGCCAAGAGTTGCCTTGTCGATTATATCGAACAGGAAAAACACGATCAAGACGAGCTGTCCCTGTTTGAATATGTCGCCACTGCCCGCCGGGACCTTCTGGAGATACGACGCCGGATCACCGCCCTTGAAAACGAACTGGCCACCAATCCTGAGAATCCAACCGGCGTCAAACAACTCGGCCAGCTTCAGCAGAAATTTGAAATCGACGGTGGCTTCAATTTTGAATCCGATGTCGATACTATCCTTCACGGTCTCGGCTTTGAGAAGCATCGTTACGATGACTCGATGCGTAATTTTTCGGGGGGTGAAAAAAACCGCGCCGCTCTCGCTCGTGTTCTGGCAGGCAAAGGAAACCTGCTGTTGATGGATGAGCCGACCAACCACCTTGATATCGAATCGACCGCTTGGCTCGAACAATACCTGCACGAATCGAACAAGAGCTACATCGTTGTTTCGCATGATCGCGCTTTCCTGACCGCCACCACCGAGAAGATATGGGAAACGACGCATGGCAAGCTCGATCTCTATCCGTGCGGTTTCGAAAAATACATGGAGGAACGTAAAGAACGTCGCCGCCTTCATGCCCATCGTTTTCGTCACCAACAGGAAGAGATCAAGCGACTCGAAGATTTCGTCCAGCGCAACATGGCCGGGCAAAAGACCAAACAGGCCCAATCAAAACTGAAATTCCTCGGACGCATCAAACGACTACCACCTCCCGGGAGCGATGGCACCGGCCCGACCATTGCCATGAGCTCATCGGGACGATCATACGCTCACGTCATTGCGGTGGAAAATGTTTCAATCGGTTTCGGCTCCACCACGGTGCTGCGGAACATCCATTTCGATGTCTACCGGGGTGACAAGATCGGTCTGATTGGACGCAACGGGTCGGGAAAAACCACCCTACTGCGATCACTAATCGGTGAACTCGCCCCTACCGACGGCGACATCAAGCTCGGCAACAATGTCGATGTTGCCTATTTCGATCAGGAGCTCTCCGACCTCAACCTTGACTCGACCGTTATCGATTCCCTCTGGCAACTTGACCCCGCCGCTGATGTTGGCCGTATCAGGAGTTTTCTGGCTCGGTTTGGTTTTACCGGCGACGATGCCCTGAAAATTATCCGTTCTCTCTCCGGTGGCGAAAAGACCAAGCTCTCGCTGGCCCGTCTGCTCTACTATCCGGCAAATTTCATAATCCTCGATGAGCCGACCAATCACCTTGATATCGATTCCCGCGAGGCGCTCGAACAGGCGCTCAACGACTATGACGGCAGCTGCCTGATCGTCAGCCACGACCGCTACTTTCTCGACCGTGTCGCCACAAAAATCATTCACGCCGACGACGGCACCACCTCAGTCTATGACGGTGACTATTCGTACTTCAAAGAGAAGACCACTAAGGCAACAATCACGGTACCAAAACAGACTAAATCAAAAAAAGCGTACCACGCTTTCAAGGAAGAATCGAAACGACGCGCCCGCCACAAGAAAGCTATCGTCTCAACCAAATCCAAAATCGCCGACCATGAAAAAGAACTGACGCGGTTGGAGCAGGCTATCGGCCATAACATCCCGAGAAACGACTGGGAAGAACTCCATACCGCCGGCGAAAAGAAAAAAGAAATTGAGACCGCGCTGCTGGAACTGTACGCTACCCTCGAAGAACTCGAACAGGTGAAGTTTGATTAAACTCCTGACCATATCGGCCTCGCCGGTTGAAGGCTCATCGACCGACTTTCTCCTGCACCAGATCGCCGAGACCATTGCTGCCAACATCGGAGAAGAACGCCAGGTCGATCAAACGTTCGTGAAATTAAACGACCTTAAGTACATCGCCTGCCAGTCGTGTGGCGAAGACCCGACCCCCAAATTCTGCCTCTACGATGATGACCTGACCGACGTCTATCATAAGCTGGCCGAATGCGACTGCCTCCTGTTTGGTTCGCCGGTTTATTTTGATTCAGTCTCGGCGCAAGCAAAGATGTTTATCGACCGCTGCAACTGTTTCCGTCCCCCCGACTATGACAACACCGATCCCGAACACGATTTCATCAAACGCCTCCAGAAAAAACGGCCCGGCGCAATCATTCTGGTCGGTGGTGAACGGGGATGGTTCGAGGGCGCCCGTAGAGTGATTGCCGGTTTTTTCAAGTGGGTCGAAGTTATCAACGAAGGTGTGCTGGTCTATCGGTCACCTGATTTCCGAAACAAAGGCACAGCGTCCGATGATCGCACAGCCATGATGGAAGCCGAACAACTCGGATTCAAGCTGGCCACGATGATAACCAAATCATTATGACTGACCACAAGCTGATTGACTATTATCGCGCTCGCGCCTCCGAATACGAGCAGATATATTACCGAGATGTACCCGACCGTCGCAAAGAAATCGATGAGGAAGCTGACCATCTTCGCCAACTGGTGAAAGGCCGTCACGTTCTGGAGTTGGCCTGCGGTACCGGCTACTGGACTGAGATAATGGCCGAAACGGCAGCATCGATTGTCGCCTCCGATATCTCACCGGAAATGATCGCCGAAGCCAGAGGGAAAAACCTGCGCGGCAAAGTCAGTTTTGTACGGTCCGACCTGAACCGGTCGGCTTTCGCAAAAGGTGCCTTTGATTTTCTAGCGCTCGGTTTCTGGTTCTCACACCATCCCCGCCAGAACTATGGCGACCTCTTTGCGATGCTGATTGAGCTCCTGCAAGAGGGATGCACGGCCTGGCTGATTGACAACAACCCGCCAGCCGAGGGTCCCGTGGTTGGATCGGTCCATACCGACAAGCATGGCAACAATTTCAAACACCGATTTCTCGACAACGGTGCAGAACACACTATCCTGAAAAACTATTTCACCAAAGACGAACTTCGCAATATCTTCGCGCCCCACTTCCGAATAGAACGCCTCACCCACAATAAATACTACTGGTCGGCAGTGCTGAGGGGAGTAAATGCAACTGGCGCGCCTACGTAACCACCTGCCACACACCGCTTTACATAACTACCCCGCTAATACCCAATATCCCCTTGTCAAATGCGTCAAAATCCTTATATTGGACGGCTGTGGTTCCGATAGGTTAGGGGAACCGTAAGTTGATATGGAATGCTAATAATTTGTTGAGGTGATTGAATTGAAAGAAAAGATTCATCCCGATTATCACGAACTGACCGTCACGTGCGCCTGTGGTGCCACCTATCCGACGCGTTCGACTCGTGAAAAAATCAGTGTCGAAATCTGTTCCGCCTGCCACCCCTTCTTTACCGGCAAGCAGAAACTGATTGATACCGCCGGTCGCGTAGAACGCTTCCGCCGCAAGTACGGCTTGGCCGAGAAGAAAGACTGATCGGTACGGACACGCAAACTCTCAAACAGGCGGCGCAAGTGACAACCAACCGGCGCCGCTTGTATCCATTAATCCCTGGTAGTTGTTATGCCTGATCTCAATGTTGGCGGACAAGCTGTAATCGAAGGTGTCATGATGCGCTCGGCTGACCGCATCGCCACCGCCGTTCGTATTCCCAGCGGCGAGATTTTGGTCAAGACCGAACCGTACAAAGCTCTCTCCACCCGCCACAAGATTCTCAATATCCCCGTCATCAGAGGCGCCATCACTTTTGTCGAGATGATGGTCATTGGTATTCGCACACTCAATTTCTCGGCGGATATTGCTATCAAGGAAGCAGAAAAAGAAGAGGCCAAAAAAGAAGGCCGCGATGTTGAGGGCGAGAAAAAGAAATCGAATGCTCTCTGGCTGGGCCTGAGTGTCGTGATCGCGATGATAGTCGGTGTGTTAATATTTTTCTGGCTGCCGCTGGCCCTATCGACTCTACTTGGAGTCGATCGTGACGCCGTCTGGTTTAACCTCGTCGCCGGCGCCATACGGCTGACTTTTTTCGTCTCCTATGTGTACGTCATATCACTGTTTGGTGAATTTAAGAAAATCTTCCAGTATCATGGAGCCGAACATAAATCGATCTACGCCCATGAAATGGGCGAGGAGATGACCCCTGAACGCGCAGCCACTCATACCCGGTTTCATCCCCGCTGTGGCACGTCGTTCATTTTGATTGTTGCCCTGGCCGCTATCATGATGTACGCAATTTCCGACTCAATCTACACGATAGTCGTTGGCCAACCTCCCGATCTAACGCAACGATTCCTCCTGCACTTTTCGTTGTTACCATTAGTCGCGGGCGGATCGTACGAACTGCTGAAACTCTCCGGCAAAACACGCAACAACCCAATCACCAAAATCCTCATCCAGCCCGGTCTCTGGCTCCAGCGAATCACTACCCAGGAGCCCTCGCGGGAGCAGCTTGAGGTCGGCATTGTCGCTCTTGAGGCCGCCCTCGGGGTGACAGCATCGAAGATCGACTGCCCCCGCACCACCGTTCCTTAGCTGGTCATAAATGCTTGCCGCCGAACCGGCTTTCCTTTACCATTACGCCCAAATGATGGATGAATACGATGCTTGATCTTGTTGCCAGACTCGAAGAGAAACTCCGCTCCATAGACGAACAAATGGTCGATCCGGATTTCCTCTCCAATCAAAAGAAGATGATTGCGCTCAACCGTGAACGCCGACGGCTGGAGGACATCCTGAAGGCGGGCCGACGATACCGCGAAGTCAGACTTGGTCTTGATGAAGCGCGAGAACTCATCAGCGCCGGTGGCGACCCCGAACTTGTCGAGTTGGCACGCGAAGAGGCAGCTATCCATGAGGCACAGATCGAAGAGGTTGAGAACGACTTCAAGATCAAGCTTCTTCCCCGCGATCCTAACGATAACAAACCGGCAGTCGTCGAGATACGTGCCGGTACCGGCGGTGAAGAAGCCGGGCTGTTTGCCGGTGATCTATACCGTATGTACACTCGCGCCGCCGACTCACATAACTGGAAGATTGAGGTCCTCAGCACCAGTCCGTCGGGACAGGGTGGCTTCAAAGAGATCATCTTCTCACTCGATGGTGACCTGGTCTACGGTACGATGAAATTTGAATCGGGCGTTCATCGCGTCCAGAGAGTTCCCAGCACCGAGACTCAGGGTCGCATTCATACTTCGGCGGTTACTGTCGCCGTGCTCCCCGAAGTGGCCGATATCGACATCAATATCAAAGAGAACGACCTGAAGATTGATGTCTACCGTTCTTCGGGACCGGGCGGGCAATCGGTCAACACTACCGACTCGGCGGTCCGAATAACGCATCTCCCCACCGGACTGGTTGTCACCTGTCAGGACGAAAAATCTCAGCACAAGAATCGAGCCAAGGCCATGAAAGTTCTTCGCGCCCGACTCTACGATAAGATGATGGCCGAACAGCAGGCAAAAATATCGGCTGAACGCCGTTCGATGGTCTCAAGCGGCGATCGTTCCGCCAAGATTAGAACGTACAATTTTCCGCAATCACGCGTGACTGATCATCGCATTGGCCTGACCCTCTACAAGCTGGAAGATGTCCTTTCCGGTAACATTGATCTCATGGTCGCGCCGTTGATCCAGCACGATCAAATCAGACGATTGAAACTGGAAACAGAGCATAGAGAACCACATGAAAATCATTAGAATTCTCGCAGCTCTCGCCATTACCCTCTTTCTTTTCTATGTTGCCAGTTCCAACTCCGAAGGACGCCCCGAACTGAGGATCCATTCGGAAAATGGATACGATTTCCAGTTCAATACCGTTCCCAAGATTTTCGAGTTTTCATTCGATTCGGTCTTGATTAACGTTGAAGGCGATCTTGAGGGAAAGACTATCATCCTGCGCCACACCCAACCCGGCGCCGCCGCCGACTCACCGCTCGATGCCTATGCCGCCCAGGCGCTGACCCCCGACTCAACAACGCCCAATAAATTTCGCGGCGACCTTACCGCCGGTGAGAAGCTGAAACGTGTTTACTATTTTTTTGAGGTCGTCGATACCGCAGGCGTAGTCGTGGCAACCTTCACCGACACCGAGACAGGCACGCCGTTCTGGTTGCGCGGCATCGGGCACGTAGCAACGCTTGTGATCGGCAGCCACATTCTCCTGATTTTTGCAACCGTCTTTTTCATCCTGATGGCTGCCATGCAGGCGTTCCAGATGATCGGCGGCGGAGGCAGCATACGTGCTTTCGGCCTGCATATATTGGCGGCAACAATCCTCTGTTTTATTGGTGGTTATCCGCTCGGGTTTGCCATGAACTGGTACGCTTTTGGCACCATCTGGGAAGGGGTTCCATTTGGCACCGACGCCACCGACAACAAGACCCAAATCTTGTTCCTCTATCTCGTCTTTATGATGTTAGCCACGCTGAAATCGGCAACAGGCTGCAAGTGTTCGCGAGACTTTTTCTCTCTCAAAGCTTCCGGCTGGTTCGGTCTGGGTGCGCTCGTCCTGATGATCCTGATCTACTTTATCCCACACTCCGCACAGTACGATCCGACTCTCACCTACGCTGTATGCTATAGCTGGGCTGCACTGATGACGCTGCTGTCGGTGATCGGATTCATCCGCTCCAAAGGAGCAGAAACGACCTGAGTGGAAGAACACCTGCCCGAATTCATCTGCCGTCAGGCACAGCGTCTAATCGATGCCGGCATTGAACAGGCGTCGGCCGAGGTCGAATGGATACTCTGCTATCTAACCGACCTGGACCGTCTCAATCTCTATCTCAACGGACCAACCTTCATTAACGATAATGTCATGGCTCGATTCGAAGAGATCATGCACAGACGAATGGAGCGGGAACCGCTGCAGTATATCCTCGAAGAATCCTGGTTCTATGGTCGGAAGTTCTTCGTCTCTCCTGCTGTGATGGTGCCGACTCCGGAAACCGAACTGTTGTGCGAAACAGCTCTCCGCTACATGCGAATTTGCGGTCACGATAACCCGACCGTTCTGGATATCGGTGTTGGTTCCGGTGTTGCCTCGGTCACTATTGCTCTTGAGATGCCCGCCTGCCGGATCACGGCGGTTGACATCTCCGAGGAAGCTCTCGCGGTCGCCAGAAAGAACGCAACCGATCTTGAAACACCGGACAATATTGATCTCCGCCAATCCGATTTTTTCTCTTCTATCAAAGTTGACGAGAAGTTTAATCTTATCATCTCCAATCCACCGTATATCGCCGACTGCGAGTATGCCGACCTCTCCCCAGAGGTAAAATCCGACCCCAAATTGTCTCTGCTTGGTGGCCCCGATGGTCTCGATGCGGTCCGCGCCATAATTGCTAAAGCGCCCGACCATCTTCTGCCCGGCGGGCAATTGATGTTTGAGATAGGTTACCTTCAAGGCGAAAAAGTCTGCGCCCTAACCGAAAACGATGACCGCTACAAGTCAATCGTAATCCTCAAAGACCTCAACGATATCGATCGGGTGGTCGTCCTTTCCTGCCGACAATGATATGCCGAAAGAAAGCAGCGAACAAAAGCAACGCCGCGCCCGCAAGATTGTCGCGCTACTAAAACGACACTACCCCGAAGCCGGGTGCACGCTCAGTTACCGTACCATCCATCAACTGATGGTTGCCACCATTCTCTCGGCTCAGTGCACCGATGAACGCGTCAATCTGGTAACACCAGCTTTGTTCAAAAAATACCGATCACTGAAAGCGTTTGCAGAATCCGACCTTGCGGAACTTGGTCGCGATATCTACTCAACCGGATTCCACAACGCCAAGGCAAAATCTATCAGGGCCTCAGCCCTTCAGCTTATTGACCGACACGGTGGAAGAATTCCCAGAGACCTCGATAGCTTGGTCAAGCTAACCGGTGTTGGTCGCAAGACAGCCTCGGTGATTCTGGGTGCGGGCTATGGTCTGGCCGAAGGGATCGTCGTCGATACCCATGTCGGACGAATCAGCCGACTGCTCGGGTTATCGTCGCAGAAGGACGCGGTCAAAATAGAGCGAGACCTGATCCCGCTGATCCCAGAGAAAGACTGGATTCAGTATTCGCACCTGTTGATCCTCCATGGTCGCACTATCTGCAAAGCCCGCCGACCTGATTGCAGCAACTGTTTTCTGCACAAGCTGTGTCCCTCAACCACCAGTTAAGATCAAAGCTTGATTCGCTGACCCTGATAACGTATTTTTCTTGGGAGGAGATCACTGACAACGTCACAGAGAGGCCGTCTTATGAAAAACCGTAATGTGCTATCAATCCGTTCGATAACTTGCTTTGCGCTGCTAACTCTCTTTGCGGTGACTACCCATTCTTATGTGTCTGACATAAGCGCTCCAGCGGTCACATCCCTGCTCTCGGTCAATTCGCCGCGGGCGAACGGCATGGGCGGATGCGTCGTTAACCTGGTAGACGAGCAATCGGGTTACTACAGCCCGGGGGCTATAGGTCTTTTCCACCTTGATCGGATTGCCTCATTCAGCGCCCCCAACAACACAAAATGGCTGCCTGAACTTACTCAAGATATGCGTTTCAGAACCTGGAGCATCTCACTGGGCGGATCATATCGACTAATCGCCAATTCGCCTGACTCTCGTTTCAACGCCTCTGTTGCGCTTTCTTTCTCACGTATGAAGATGGAGTGGCTAAGATTTCAGTACACGGATGACGCACGTCATGACGTGATCGGAACATATGAATCGTACGACGCGGTCAAGACCTACACTCTCGGCGTCGGTGTAGAGTACTACTTGCGCCTCGGATTTGGTTATTCGATTAAGAAGATCGAGTCGCAGCTCGCAAGAACCGGAGCTGGCTCGGAAATCAATGTAGCACGCATTAAGGGCGATGCGCACGATTATGGAGTCATTATTGAACTTCCGATTCATTCGTTTTTCCACGGGCCCACCAATGCCGACCAAGCCACCGGCTGCGGTTGGCAATTTGAGATCACCCCATCGTTTGCATACGTGAAGTCAAACATAGGTGATGATATTATCTATTACGACCCCGCCCAGGCCGACCCGCTCCCCAAGATTAGCAGATCAGGATCAGCTATTGCCGCGGCGCTCACCCACAACAACAAGCCACTTCTGTCCGTCAGTCACGCGTGGGAAAACGAAGAGTCGC
>DAOUUR010000366.1 GCA_030668045.1 bacterium | reverse complement strand
GTAGAGCGGCGTCCGAGTCTCCGAGTTCTATCCTTCCCAGCTACAATCAAACAACCGTAGTCGATCGCTCTTGTCAAGCGGCATTCCCAGAATATGGCGTACCGACAATCACAAGTACACTAAGCACTTGAGCGTCCAGCCGATGGGGAAGCCAATGAAGGGGTTTAAACCGCAGTTGCCTGATGTAAATGAACATCTCTTTGCGGAAAAGGAATCGATATGCCTTCATCATCGAACGTCAGTTTAACTTTTTCGAGCAGGTCGCACTTGACAGACCAATAGTCACTCGCCTTTACCCAAGGACGAACGAAGAAATTCACAGAACTCTCGCCAAGCTCCAGGACACCTATCTCGGGAGCCGGGTCTTTGAGAATCCTCTCATCAGCCTTCACAATCCCCCCTAGAATACTCCTGGTCAGTTTCAGATCATCGTGGTAGCCGATGCTAAATTCGAGGTCTATGCGTCGAGTCTCTTTGGCAGAGTAGTTAGTTATATTGTCAGTGGTGATCCGGCTGTTGGGGACAACAACCTTACAGTTGTCAAATGTTCTGAGTATGGTGCTGAAGATACGTATTTGTTCGACCACACCGCTTGTTCCACCTGCTTTGATGTAGTTTCCTACCTTGAAGGGCTGAAACGCTACGAGCATGATTCCTGACGCTATGTTCGACAGTGAACTTTGAAGGGCAAAACCGACTGCCAGCCCAGCGGCACCAATCACAGCAATCAATGACGTCGTCTCCACACCCAGAGCTCCCAAAGCCGCTATGACTGTGAAAATCAGAACAGATATCCTTGTCAGATTTCTAACGAAACCGGTCAAAGTACGATTGGCTCTGCTCTTCTCCATTAGACGTTCCACAAGATTGGCGAAGAAGGTTGTCAGCAGTCGCCCCACCACGAGGATGACAACAGCACCTATGACCTTGGTGCCATATAGCGCTCCCCATTCCATGAGTCTCTCAAGTATGTTCTCCATCACTCACTCCTTTGATTATTGTTAGTTCATAGTCCACATTGCTCACTCTCTTGAGCATGCTCGATTGCCCTACGTAAGGTGATCAAGAGGCTTTACATCCTCAAGAACCCTCCGAAACTTGCAGTAAGTGTAGCCACAGTTTCTTCCGTTGAAAAGTAGTATTGAGTCTGACTACAACGTTAACTTTATCGATCAAAAGACATCGATAATCATCATGACTAATAGCGACAACGGAGAAACGGTATTCAAAGACCTATTGGAGAGAGTAATTGGCGACACATTCACCCCCTGGGAGTGGGAAGAATATATTCCCTGCAATTTTATTAGCCGCCTAGCCGGACACGGTGGCCATATCTCGGAGATGTTCGAAGCCTGGCGGTACGACTACAACCATGACCGGCCCCACAGTGCCCTGGGCTACAGATCTCCCGATGAGTTCGTCGCCGACTCCAAACACTTGGAAACGAAGGTTGCTTAGTGGAACAAAAAGCCGTAAATTCTCACCGAAACTGGATCAAAGATGGGGAGCAGAACAATGGGGAGCAGAACATATGGACTTGGCAATCAAGTTTAGGTTGACTACTCTGCGTTGATTTATGTAACTTGCTATATCAAATGCTCGGTGATTTGAAGATGTTTTGTTTATCTGGAGGTTGATTAGATGTCCGCCGATAAGACCAGTGGATCAAACCGTTCTGACATGATTAAAAGACTTCGAATCCAACTGGGGCTTACGCAAGAGCATTTCGCGGCCAAAGTGGGCGTGACGTTTTCCACTGTCAATCGTTGGGAAGCTGGACGAAGTCGACCTTCGCCTCTTGCCTGGCGAGAGATAAAGAGGTTATCTGAGCAAGTGCAGAAAACAAAGCGATAAGAGAGATTGATTGAGATAGAGATCCTTTACTGAGAGTGAAAGGAACACTGCCGATGACGGCAGACGAATCACATGATGATCGGACACAGTCATTCGTTGCCCTGAGCAAGGGCACTGAAGTCGGCCACTACAGGATCATTGAGAAAATCGGTGCCGGTGGTATGGGTGACGTGTATCTGGCTGAGGATATCACGCTCAATCGTAAAGTAGCCCTCAAGTTTCTTCCACCGCATCTCTGTCGGGATGAAGCTTGTCGCAGACGTTTCAAGCGCGAGGCTCAGGCGGCCGCTCGACTTGATCATTCCAACGTCGTTACGATCTACGAGGTAGGTGAGTTTCAGAATCGTCCGTTCTTTGCCATGCAGCATGTGGCGGGACAATCATTGAAAGGCGTCATTAAAGACAGCGATCTTAGCTTGGATCGTATAGTAGAGCTGGTCATACAGATCAGTGAAGGGCTGAGCAAAGCACATCAATCAAACATCGTACATCGCGATGTGAAGCCATCCAATGTTGTTATTGACGTTAACGGCTGTCCCAAGTTGCTGGATTTCGGGTTGGCAGCCATCAAGGATACAGATCAGGTCACAAAAACAGGTTCGACTCTTGGCACTGTTGGATATATGTCGCCCGAACAGATTCAGGGGAAGGAAGCAGATCACAGGTCTGATCTGTTTTCTCTGGGAATCGTTCTATATGAGATGATTACTGGCCGATTGCCATTCAGAGGCGACACAGAAGTAGCCACGATCAATTCGGTGCTCAATGAAGTTCCAGAACCGCTTTCGAGATACAAGGCGGGTATCCCAGATGAACTCCAGCGCACTGTCTCAAAACTGTTGGAAAAGGACTCCTCCCTTCGTTATCAGAGTGCCGCAGGAGTCATTAGCGATCTCAAGAGACTCGCCACGGGTCAGCTGTCAGATTCGAAGAGAGAGGTCGCGCAGCCGTCCATCGCCGTACTGCCCTTCACCAATCTGAGCGCCGACCCGGAGCAAGAATACTTCTGCGAGGGCATGGCCGAAGAACTGATCAACGGTCTTGCCCAACTCGGGGGACTAAAGGTAGCCGCGAGAACGTCGGCGTTTCAATTCAAACGACCCGATCGCAATATTCCAACCATTGGGCGAGAATTGGGCGTCACCACGGTCTTGGAAGGTAGTGTCAGGAAGGCAGGGAATCGTCTTCGTATAACCGCCCAATTAATCAGTGTCAAGGACGGCTTCCATCTCTGGTCCGAAAAGTACGACCGCACCCTTGACGATATTTTTGCGATACAGGATGAGATATCGCTGGCGATTGTTGAAAAACTAAGATTGCAGCTGCTGGAACCCGAGAAGAAGCGACTGGTCAGAAGGCACACGGACAGTAAGGAGGCATACAACCTCTACCTGAGAGGACGGTACT
>DAOUUR010000548.1 GCA_030668045.1 bacterium | reverse complement strand
CTATCAACTGCAATCGTGCCGCCATGACTGGCGACGATATCGTAAGCTACACTCAACCCCAAGCCTGTACCCTTTCCTACATCTTTGGTCGTGAAAAAAGCATCAAACAACCGTGGCAGATTTTCTTTAGGTATTCCGCATCCATTATCACTGATAGATACAGTAACACTGTCATCGTCTGCCCAGGTTCTGATCCTGATCACGCCAGAGCCTCCCTCGAGGGCGTGCCCCGCATTGACCAACAGATTCATAAAGACCTGGTTGATCTTGTTAGGGAAACACTCGATTTCTGGAATGTCGCCAAATTCCTTTTCAACTTTGCACGAATATTTAAGCTGATTCCAAACAATATTAAGTGTTGTTTCCAGTCCCTCGTTCAGATCAGTATATTCCACTTCACCGGCATCGACCCGCGAGAAACCTTTTAGGTCGGCAACAATCTTCTTGACTCTATCAGCGCCATCGAGTGACTCGGATATGGCATCGCCAAAATCTTCAACCAAGAAGTCAATTTTGCCCTGACTCTCAGGTGTCTTAGGATCATCGCTTGAGAGATGCTCGATTAACTTCTTCAAATACTTCTGCATCGTATTGAGGTTAGATGATATGAACCCCATCGGATTGTTGATCTCATGAGCCACACCAGCGGCCAGTTGGCCAATTGAGGCCATTTTGTCGTTCTGGAAAAGGCTTTTTTCCAAATTCTTCCGATCCTCTTCCGCCCGCTTGCTCTCGGTGATATCACGGCTCGTTTCGATGATCTGTACTACTTCGCCCTCCTTGTTGAAGATGGGCGAGGCTACGACCTCGACTACGATGGCGTGGCCTCCGGCGTCAGGGTGGATATGCTCGATCCTCACTGGAGCTCTGGTTGCGAGTACCTGTTTTAACGGGCACGGGTTGTTTGTACTCTCACACGGAGTCGCGGATTTGTAGGAGACCTGGTGGCATTTCAAACACTCAGCAACAGGGTCTTGCCCTCCCGCCGCCTCGCGGACTGGCTTGTTCGCCAGTGCGATCGTATAGTCCTGGTTGATCACCGTCAGGCTTTCGGGGAGAGCGTCAATGACCATCTGCATGAATTCCCGCACCTCTTCACGCTTCTCTTCCAACTGTCTGCGTTCGGTGATGTTTAACACTAATGAAGCCACACCCAAAAACTTACCCTGTTCATTTAGAAGGGGAGTGTTGTGCCATTCGCACGTGATCGTTTTGCCTTCTTTGGTGACATTGTCATTGATGCTAAACTGTCCTCCTTTATTCTCGCAAAGGGCTTTCCATATCTCTTCAACTTGTTCTGTCGCAACTTCTTGCAGTAACAGATCGGCAGCATGTCTTCCCAGTGCTTCCTCTCGTGTAAATCCGAATATCTTCTGGGCAGCCAGATTCCATTCCTTTACAGTAAAATCTCGGTCCCACTCAATAACTGCAACTGGAGTATTTTCTAAATGAGCAGACATTTTATATTCGGACTCTCTCAGAGATGTTTCCATTTGTTTGCGCTCGGTGAGGTCAACGAAGCTCTCAATCAGGCACTTCCGTCCGTTCACTGTAATGGGAGTTACTGTCTTCAGAATTGGCATACTGGTGCCGTCAGCTCTTATAAGAACACGCTCCGAGTTATCCACAATCTGGTCGAGATCGGTAATGGGGCATTGCCCTATCTCTGCCGGACAGATAAACTTGTGGCATGTCTTACCGATCATCTCGTTTTTGGGCACCCAGATCATCTCGGTAGCTAAAGTATTGACATCGATTATTGTATGTGTTTCAGCATCGATCATCACAATCCCGACTTGAACAGAATTCAGGATTGATTGTGTGTATTTCTTGCTTTCCCGCAGTCTTCGATTAAGTCGTGTCGCACGAAACGCAATGAGTGCAATTATGAATAACAGAAAGGCACCGCCGGTCATCCAGGGCCAGTATTGCCTGAGCATATCTCCAAATGTTATTTTGCCGTAATCCTTGTACAGACCGACACGGAGATACTTCAGGCACTCATGTACCGATTGATAGCTCAGCGGGATTGTCCACCCG
>DAOUUR010000047.1 GCA_030668045.1 bacterium | reverse complement strand
TCCTTCAGCAATTCGTCGAGCGCTTTTTGAATCATAATTTCGGTTTCAGTGTCAACAGAGCTGGTGGCTTCATCAAGAATGAGGATGTCCGGATCAAAGGCCAGGGCGCGGGCAAACGACAGCAATTGCTTCTGGCCGGTAGAAAGCGTCGCTCCCCTCTCCCTGATTTCAGTGTCTATGCCGTTGGGGGAGGCTGCGAGGAATCGATCAAAACCGACCCGCGTGAGCGCGCGGTAAACCTGTTCGTCGGAGATGGCGGGTTCGCGGAGACGTACATTCCCGGCGTAGTTGCCGCTGAAAAGGAAAACATCCTGCAGAACCAGTCCGAGATGTGCTCGGTATTCATCAATCGGCAAGTCGGGCAAATCGACACCATCAATGCGGACGCAGCCCTTCTGGTAATTGTAGAATCGGTACAACAGCGAGACCAGTGAAGTTTTCCCGGCGCCGGTAGCTCCGACTATAGCGACCTTCTGGCCGGGTTCAACTTTGAACGAGACATCGCGCAGCACCCAGTTATCGCTATTGTAGGCGAACCAGAGTTTTTCAAGTTCGATGCGTCCCTCAAACCGTTTGATCCGGGTCGGTTGTGGTTTTTCTGTGATCTCCGGTTTGGTATCCAGGAGCGCGAAGATTCGTTCCGAGGAAGCCATCGATGCCTGCAGGATATTGTACTTCTCGGAGAGGTCACGGATCGGTCGGAAAAACTGTTCGACAAGAAAGATAAACGCGACCATCTCGCCGAATGTGAGTCGCTCGTCAATGATGCGTATGCCACCATAATAGAAAAGAAGTCCGAGCGAAAGCGCTCCGATGATCTCAATGGTCGGATAGAATATGGCGTAGTAGGTAACGGACCTGAAATGTTGTTTCTGAAGGTCGGTGTTAATCGTATCGAATTTCTCGTAGGTCGCCCGTTCGCGAGTGAATAGCTGAACGACTGTCATTCCGGTGATATGCTCCTGCACAAAAGCGTTGAGCCGCGCCAGCTTGAGCCGAACCAAGCGGTAGGCATCGCGGGCTCTTGCCCGAAAGATAAAGGTTACCGTCACCAACAGGGGCACGACCACGAACGTAATCAGGGCCAACTGCCAGTTGAGATAGAGCATGGCGGCAACAATCAACACCAGCAGAAAAATGTCACCGATAATTGACACTACGCCACTTGAGAACATTTCATTGAGAGTGTTTACATCGTTAGTCACCCTGGTGACCAGGCGCCCGACCGGATTGCGATCAAAGAACCCCAGGTGCAACCGCTGTAGATGACTGAAAATCTCGTTGCGGATATCGTCCTGAACACGTTGTCCCATCAAGGCAGTGAGGTAAATCTGGAAATAGCTGGTCACAAAAATCGCAGAGAGAATGCCAATGTACAACCAGAGGATACTTGAGAGGCCGGCGATATCACCGGGAAGGATGTAGTCGTCGATTGCTTCCTTAGTGATCAGAGCCATAAGAATACTGCCGAACGAATTAATCAACAGGGCCGTCACCGCTCCCACTACCACCCAGCGATAAGGGCGCACATACGTTATCAGTCGTTTCATCAACCGGGCATCGTAGGCCTTCCCAAGGATCTCTTCTTCGTGTAGGTGATTGGCCTTGCTCATAACTTTTCCAGCTCTTCGGCCATCAGTTGTGTTCGGTACAGGTCGGCGTAGTGTCCGCCCTGTTTCAGTAGTTGATCGTGGTCACCGCGTTCAGCGATACGACCGTCGCGCAGGTAGATGATAAGGTCGGCGTCTTTCACCGATGACAACCGGTGGGAGATGATCAGAGCCGTTCGTCCTTCCAGCACCGATTTGATCCGGCGGCCAATTTGATCTTCCGTTTCGGTATCGACCGACGATGTAGCGTCGTCGAGAACCAGAATGGCCGGATTGTCGATAATTGCCCGGGCAATAGCGGTACGTTGTTTTTGTCCCCCCGATAGTGTGATCCCGCGTTCCCCAACGATTGTGTCGTACTTGTCGGGGAAATTCTCAATCTCAGAATCAAGAGCGGCAGTTTGAGCGGCCTGTTTTGTTGTGACCATGTCGCCGACCTTGCGGCCAAAGAGGATGTTTTCGTGAAGCGTATCGGAGAAGAGAAACGGCTCCTGAGTTACAAACCCGATCTGTCGGCGAAGTTGCTGCAGGTCCCAATCGTTGATGTCAATGCCGTCGATAAAGAGATTGTTACGTTCGACCTGATAGAGGCGACCCAGAAGAGAAACCAGCGTAGTTTTACCCGAGCCAGTCAGACCGACTATTCCGACTGTCTGTCCGGGTGCGATAAACAGGTTGATATCGTTGAGCACCGGTTCCCCATTGTAGGAAAAGTGCAGGTGGCGAAACTCAATCCCGCCTTTCATTGGTTGTACGTGAGGCTGACCGTCTCCGTTCTTGATCTCCGGTGATGTGAAAAGCATCTGATTGATACGATCAAGGGAGGCGGTCCCACGTTGATAGAGCGAGAGAACCCAGCCAAGGGCGATCACCGGCCACATCATAATGGCGAGGTAGGCAAAGAAGGCGACCATCGTGCCCAGAGAGATGTTACCAGAAATAACTTCGAGGCCTCCAAAATAGAGAACAGCCAGCGTTGAGAGTCCGGCCACCAGCCGCATCAATGGAAAAAAGACACCAAAAACTTTGGCTAAGTCCATGTTGAGAGAAACGTATCGTCTCGACAGTCCGGCAAAATGGGATATCTCCTGCTTCTGCTGACCATAAGCTTTGACCACTCGTATTCCGGCTAGGTTTTCCTGTGCGGCAGTAGTGAGATGCGAGAAGTGTTCCTGGATTTTCGTGGAGCGGCGGTGCATCAGATTGCCAACCTTATTAGTTGAGATCGGCAGGATTATCAACGGAATGGCCGCAAACAGAGTGAGCTTGGGTGAGAGGTAGATCATTACCGAAAAGCCAACAACCAGATTGACGATAGCGTTGGAGATATACATGACGCCGGGGCCGATCATCTGGCGAACCGCTTCAAGGTCGTTGGTCATGCGGGCCATCATGTCACCGGTACGCGTTTTGTGATAATACGACGGTGAGAGTTTGAGGAGATGGGCAAAAAGATCCCCGCGCAGGTCGTATTCGATGTGGCGCGACATCCAGATGATCGTCCGCCTCATCATGAATCTGAAAAACCCAGACGCCACAGCCAGACCGATCAGGAGCAGAACGTACTTGAGAAGCTCGTTGTGGGATGCTTCCAATTGAAAGAGATCAAATATCTTTCTGGTGACCAGTGGCGTGATGAGGGCCAGACTGTTGGCCATGACAACAGCCACCCCACCGAATATCAGATAATACCGGTAGCGCTTGAAATATCCCGTTACGGTAGAGAA
Source organism: bacterium (assembly GCA_030668045.1). GTDB lineage: Bacteria > Zixibacteria > MSB-5A5 > GN15 > FEB-12 > DAOUUR01. Next base: position 6,765 of record DAOUUR010000047.1, on the reverse strand, counting down.
CCTTGGTCGTTCTGATTTAGGTTGTGATGCGTCGTCTGTCATTCACTCACACAATCTGGTTGCACAAAGATACAAACTTGAGGCTTTATAGCAATTGAAGGGGTCAATAGTTCAGCAAATTAGCCAGCAGATGGATCGCTTCGAGTTTTAGCTCTGAGGCCATTTCAAGAAGGGGCATACCGCAAAAAATTATCTGACCGTCGCCAATGCGGCTGACCGAAATGAGCGTGCCCCCGGAAGCAGTCACCAGCACTTGTTCAGCCGGGGCAACATCGGCTGTGGCCACCGGTCGGAGTGATCCAAAATCCGCCAGCAATTGAGCTTGATCAATCTTATACGGCTGGCTCAAAAGCCGGGCTTCCTGCTGGTGCATGATGGCATCGGTACCTGTGATCTCTTCAGCATCCGGAACCAGAGAGATCGGCAAAGCGCCTTCGGGCCAGTCGTCCGGTTGTCCAAACACGATAATAGAGCCGCCGTCCCTGAGGTAATCGTCGATACGGTCGCTGACTTTTCTAAACGATGGATAGCTACGGAATGCTGCCGAACCTACGACAATGACGTTGTATGGAAAAAGGTCGCCGGTAACAAGCATGCGATCAGTCAGCGGCGTGATGGTGGCGTCGGTCATCCGCAGCAAATCTTCCAGCAGACCGGTGGTGTCGGGCATAAATCCAATCTTGATTGTTTCGGCCACATGGCAGGCGGCAATGCGGATTCGAGCTGTAGTAGAGGTCACAGGTCTGTCGTCAACCGAGAGGGTGACCGATGCCTTTTGGATACCCTGTTCAAACAAATTTGATATTGAGAACGGCACCCTGACAGTCTCGCGAGAAGTGCCCACATCAAGCATCAACTCCTGCCGGTAGGCGCCCGCAAAGAGGCCGCGTGGTGGTTCCAGATTGATCTTAATCTTACCGGTATAATTGTATGGCTTGGTAATAATCAACTTCCAGTTCATCGACGAGACAATGCGGTCACCATCAAGACCGCCCGGAGGCAGTACAAAACGGAAGTCCGGGTCGAATGCTATTCCCAGTTTGGGAGCTTCCCAGATCGGAAGGACGCTGGTGACCTGCAGCGGAATCTGTCCATAAACGATTTCAGCGGAGAAGAGGAGCGATTCGGGCATCGAAGCTTCAAGACGTGTCCGTTCAATATCGACAAGATATTCACGAACGAGCGACTGATGCGGCTGAATGATTTTATCTTCTTCGTCAAGGACAATGATTGTCGTATCCCAGTACGGATGAAAACTCACGTTGGTAACGCGCACTTCCTTGGGACCATTGGCGGAAATCGAGACGTTGAATTTAAGCTTCGGTCCGTGCGGTGAATCGTGAAGCAGCGTGCGGCCTTCCCATGTTGCACCGACTGCGTGCAGGGCAGCTTTTTCCGCCTTGCCCATCAGATCGTAGAGGTAGGGCAAGTAGTCGGTCGTGGCGATAGAGTCGGCGGCAAAATCGCGATGATCTCTCAGGTTGCGTAGTTCCCGATACCCCGAGAGGATTTGTTCCGCTTTCTCTTTTCCAAATGATTGCCGGGAAGCGTTGAAGAACGTTGCGAATTTCCTCGACTGCTTGACAAAGGTCGCTTTCATGGGACCTTTTGCCGGCAGGGCCATCGTGATATCAACCACCCGGGACGGATTGATGCCGGAGAGAAAATCAACTTCGGGTGACTCGGCGGCCAGTTCCTTGCGGATGAGGGTATAGTGAATGAGCTTGTCCGGCCGGAACTGATCAGAGCTATACCACGGATAGAAAAACGGTACTTCAGCGTCGATCCTGTCGGCGTATCGGCGGGCTTGTTCGCGTCCATTAAGAATAACCCTGCCCAGATCGTTTTGTGGTGTCGTGCCGCCGACCGCATGCTGATATATTTTCAGGATGTTAAAAGTCAGTTCCGGTGCGGTTGGCAATTGGAACAGGTACTCTTTGAATTTCGCGGCGAGACCATCGTTGCCCAGATGGCCAAAGATGACGATATCGGGGCGGCGGTCACTAAAGAGATCGACCCCAAGCGAATCGGTCCAAGCGGAGTCGGCGAAAGGAACGTGACATTGATAGAGATACAATTGCCGATCTTCAATTTCGAAACTCTCTTTCAGCAATCTCGCCCGTGGCCTGATTGTTACCAGATCAACGCGGCAGCCGTAATGGTCATTTAAGTAGTATATCGTTGGCCAGTCGATACGGGTCGGTTCATCGAAAACATAGAGGACGCGGACGTCACAGAGAGTGTAGTCGACCAGATCGGCGGCCCGAACCGGCGCCGAGGGCACAAAAAGCAAACCCAGCAGACAGATACCGAGGATCAGCAGGATCGCGCGTTGAAAAGTTACAATTTGGTTGCCGAGCATAACGTTCAATATATCGGTAAATTTGAAGATAGTGTCAATTTTGAAATCGGCGCATTGAGCGAAGATCACTACTAAAGGATTTCCTCGTCTTCCACCCGCCAGGCCGGACTGACAATGCAGAGAAAAGTCAGCTCATTTTCTCCGACGTTTTCGATCCACTGAACCGAGCCGGGGGGAATATCAACCACATCCCCCGGTTCCACTTCCAGCGACTGATTATCAATGTGAAGCATCCCGCGACCGGTCAGTATGTAGTAGACTTCGTCTGCCTTGAGCCGATGTTTCAGCGTTGTTTCTCCGACCGGGACAACAGCGTGGGCCAGCGAATACGGGCTGGTGAAATCGTAATCGCGGTCAGGATGGAACAGCTCTCGCAGGCGGGTGCCATCACCGGCTATTATCGGAGAACATTGATCAAGTTTGCGCAGCAACGTATACCTCCATGGGAAACCACAAAAGAAAAGCCGCCCGGAGGCGGCTTCAGTTTATATCACCTGGTTTGATCGAAGCTTGTCAAAGAGCTTATCGGCGATCTCTTCAGGCGTTTCACCTTCGATAAACTCACCTTTGGGTCGTGGCGGCGGCGGCGCGACTTTGATTGTCTTCGTCGCCGAACCAGCGCCAATGCCGGTACCATCGAGTCCCAGATCGGCGGCTGACCATTTGGTGATAACCTTTTTCTTGGCTGCCATCTTGCCCTTAAGCGATGGTAACCGTGGCTCATTGATTTCTTTGACGACCGAGATAACCGCCGGAAGTTTCAGCTCGATCACATCGTATCCGTCTTCGGTCGTGCGGTTGACCACAGCTTTGCCGTCACCGATCTCTTCGATCTTCTTGACAAACATAGCCTGCGGCAGATCAAGGTTGGCGGCCACGGCAGAAGGAACCTGGGCGGCATCAGAATCTATCGACTGCTTGCCGCCAAGGATAATATCGTATTCGCCGAGTTTCTTGAGACCAGCGGCGAGGATTTTCCCAATTGCCTGCTGATCGGAACCATCGAACGCCTCGTCGCACATCAGGTAAGCTTCATCGACACCGAGGGCCATGCAGTTGCGGAGCGCCGATTCGGTTCGCTCGTTGCCGACCGAAACCACCACACACTTGCCACCGGTTTTTTCTTTGAGACGCAGTCCCTCTTCGACCGCATATTCATCAAGGGGATTGACCATTCCCGGGCCCTGCGGCATTTCGACCTTGTTGGCAGCCTCGTCGACCTTGATCAGGGCAATCTCAGGGACCTGTTTGACCAGTACTACTATATTCATTGTATCTCCCAAAAAAACGATTGATTACTCAACAACACGTCAAGAATATGGTACGAATTTGCTCCGAAGTCAAGCTCCCGAGATGAGGGACATTAATGTTGAGTTGTCGAATTCTCGGGGTCTAATCGTGTTGCGGGGGGAACTTTTCGAAAGTGGCGGCAGCGGCTTTCTGCTCGGCCTCTTTCTTGGAACGACCGATGCCGGTGCCGTACCGAGTGCTGCCGATATAGACTTCAATCTCGAAAACCTTGCAATGGTCGGGTCCATCCTGGGAGATTACTTTGTACTGTGGCATCCCTTCTCCCCGAGATTGAACCAGCTCCAGCAACTCACCTTTGAAATTGCGCTGCGATTCATCGGAGAGAATATCTTTCTTGCGATTGTAGATCAAACGGAAAACCAGATCGCGGGCCGCATCGCCACCGCCGTCGAGATAAACCGCACCCATGATTGACTCAAACGAATCAGACAAGATCGACGGTCGATAGCGCCCTCCGGAGCGATCTTCTTCGGGAGACATTACGATAAACCGATTGAGGCCAATCTCCTCACCGATTGTCGAAAGCGTGGTTTCGTTAACCAGCAGAGCTTTTGTCTTGGTCAGTTCTCCTTCTCTCAGATCGGGATAGTCTTTGTAGAGAAGTTCCGCAATCGCCAGCCCGAGAACCGAGTCGCCAAGGAACTCCAGCCGTTCATTCGATGAGAGACGGCCGGTATCGTTGTAGCAACAGGAACGATGGGCCAGAGCATGTTTCAGAATGTCGGGGTTTGTAAATCTGTAACCGAGGATCAGCTGTAACTCGTCTATGTCGGGATTGTAAACAACCCTTGTCTTACCAGCAATGAGTGATTTTAAGCTATTCCACAAGCCCATCTATATCGAACCATTGGCCCTGCCAACCAGCAGTGATACGTTATGTCCACCAAAACCAAATGAGTTGGACAGAGCATAATCAATCTTTGCCTCTCTCTTTTCGTTGGCAACATAATCAAGATCGCATTCCGGGTCCTGATCATCCAGATTCGTAGTAGGATGAACCATACCGGTACTGATCGACATGAAGCAGACGACCGCCTCAATAGCGCCTGCTGATCCCAGCAAATGACCGATCATCGACTTGGTCGAATTGCAGGGAATTTTGTAGGCATGCTCGCCGAGGACGTCTTTGATTGCATTTGTTTCGGCCGTGTCACCCAGCGGCGTCGCAGTGCCGTGAGTGTTGACATAGTCAACCTGGTCGGGCGTAATACCGGCATCGGCGATAGCAATCTGCATCGCCCTCTTGGCTCCGAGTCCTTCCGGATGCGGTGCCGTCATGTGGTACGCATCGGCAGTCATCCCGGCCCCCAGAACCTCGCCGTAGATTTTCGCGCCGCGCGCTTTGGCATGTTCGTACTCTTCCAGAATCATTATAGCCGAACCCTCGCCCATCACGAACCCATCGCGATTAACATCAAACGGGCGAGATGCCCTTTCGGGTTCGTCGTTGCGACACGATAAAGCGCGGTTCTGACAGAACCCCGCTAGAGCTGTGGGAGTGATCGTAGCCTCAGCTCCGCCGGTGACCATGATATCGGCCTCACCGCGCTGGATTATCCTGAGAGCATCGGCAATGGCATTGGCCGAAGATGAACAGGCCGAAACGGTGGCGTAGTTTGGTCCGCGAAAACCGTGACGGATCGAAACCAGACCGGCGCACATATCGATGATCATCATCGGTATGAAGAAAGGTGATATCCGCCCCGGACCTGATTTTTCCAGCAAGCTATGCTGTTTTTCAAATGTGGAGATACCGCCGATTCCCGAACCGATAATCACGCCACAGCGCTCAGGATCGATCGCCTGTAAATCGAGACCTGAGTCCTCCAAGGCTCGTTCACTGGCGACGATTGCATATTGCTCTGAGGGGTCCAGACGCCGAAGTTCCTTCTTTTCGATGTACTCAGAAGGATCGAAATCTTTCACCTGAGCGGCTATAGTTGTCGAGAAGCCTGTGGTGTCGAAACGAGTGACCGGACCGATGCCACTCTGACCTTCCAAAAGCCCATTCCAAACGCCCTCGAGGGAGCAGCCCAATGGCGTTACCACTCCCATACCTGTGACTACAGCTCTTCTGTCCATACTGTTTCCAGTGCGAGGAATAATTACTCTTTATTCCTTGTTACCGTGTTCGGAGATGTAGCTAACGGCATCGCCAACAGTATTGATTTTCTCAGCGTCTTCATCGGGAATCTCAATAGAGAACTCTTCCTCCAGAGCCATAACCAGTTCCACAGTATCCAGAGAATCTGCACCGAGGTCCTCGACAAATTTAGCGGTTTCGGTTACCTGCGCTGCCTCTACGCCCAACTGCTCGACAATGATATCCTTGACCTTCTGTTCAACATCTGCTGACATCTTGATACTCCTTTATTTTTGTTTTTTTGATTACATTGCCATGCCGCCATCTACCCGAATCACCTCACCGGTAATATAGGCGGCCTCATCCGAAGCCAGGAACACAACCGCAGCTGCCACATCGTCGGGTTGTCCGGTTCTTTTCGACGGAACTACCGAGAGAAGGTTTTCGCGTGCTGTGTCCGATAGCGCTTTTGTCATATCAGTTTCAATAAATCCAGGAGCGACGGCATTTACCGTCACGCCTCGTGAAGCCAGTTCTTTGGCGGCCGATTTGGTAAGTCCTATCAGGCCAGCCTTTGACGATGAGTAATTGGCCTGGCCAGCATTGCCAATCAACCCAACCACCGAGCTGACATTAACAATACGACCAGATCGCTGTTTCATCATCAGCCTGGCGGCAGCTTTTGTGACAAGAAAAGCACCTTTAAGATTGGTGTCAAGTACGCTATCCCAGTCATCCTCACTCATTCGCATCATCAGAGTGTCACGAGTTATACCGGCATTGTTGACCAGAACGTCGATTCGGCCGAATTTTTCCACCGTTTTTGCAAGCAGATTCTCGATATCGTCTGACTTGACGACATTAGCCGCCACACCGATACTTGAGTCGCCAATCTCGGCGGCCACTTTCTCGACCGCCTCCTGGTTGAGATCACTGATTACAACTTTGGCTCCCAACTCGACAAACTTCTCGGCAATTGCGCGTCCAATGCCACGTGCCGAACCGGTTA
>DAOUUR010000494.1 GCA_030668045.1 bacterium | reverse complement strand
GGTACGCCAATTGGATTGAGAATGATATCAACCGTTGTACCGTCTGCCATGTAGGGTAGATCCTCAATCGGAACAATCTTGGAAACGACACCTTTGTTTCCGTGTCGACCAGCCATCTTGTCACCAACTGAAATTTTCCGACGGATCGCAATGGTGACTTTAACCAACTGTTTGACACCGGGCGAAAGTTCAGCCCCACGGACAATCTTGTCAGATTCGATTTCCATCTTTGTGCGTTTCTCAGAGATCAACTTAGCCGCTTCCTTCAGAATCGAATCGACGTGGGTGTTGGTGTTGTTGTCAGTGGTCCAGCCATCGGATGCGACTGCGTTATCAAAGTCAAAGTCCTTTGTAAAGTCGGCTTTGAATTTATGACCAGAACGAATCAGAACGCTATTATCAGCAACCGAGCGAATCGTCTGCGAAGTTTTACCATCGAGCAGTTCTCCCATACGTCTCGCTCTAATTGAACTGACATCATTGATCACTTTGCTGAACCGTTTGCGGATTTCGCCGGTTTGAAGCTTCTCTTGCTTCTTGGCCTCTTCTGTGCGTTCCTTGCGACTGTAAACTTGAGTGCGAATCACGACACCCTTCATTCCGGGAGGTGCCTTGAGACTGGCATCTCGCATATCGCCTGCTTTCTCACCGAAAATTGCGCGAAGCAACCGTTCTTCCGGCGATAGTTCAGTCTCACCCTTTGGCGTTACCTTACCAACCAGGATATCACCGGCTTCCACATCGGCACCAACTCGCACGATCCCATTCTCATCCAGATTCAGCAGAGCTTCTTCAGAGACATTGGGTATCTCTCGAGTAATTTCTTCGGAACCACGTTTTGTGTCGCGAACTTGAAGTTCATATTCTTCTATATGAATAGATGTAAAAATGTCACGTCGCCACAGTCGTTCGGAGAGAATAATCGCATCCTCAAAGTTGTAACCACGCCATGGCATAAATGCTACCAGAGTGTTGTTACCCAGAGCTAATTCGCCGCGATCAATCGCAGGACCATGAGCGATAATATCACCCTTTTTGACCTCATCACCCATCCGGGCCACGGGACGATAGTTAATGCAAGTGTCCTGGTTGGAACGACGATACTTAGTCATATTGACTTCGACGTCTTCGGCGTAGCCAAGTTTGCCAATTCGCAATTTTGCCTCAGGTCGAATCACAATCCTGTTGGCGTCAACATAGATAACAGTACCATTAATGGTAGATTTGACGGCCGCACCGGAATCGGACGCTATCCTGGACTCCATTCCAGTACCAATAACAGGCGCTTCCGGTCTAAGAAGTGGCACTGCTTGTCGTTGCATGTTGGAACCCATCAGGGCCCGGTTGGCATCATCATGCTCGAGAAAAGGAATAATTGCTGCCGCTACCGAGATCAACTGGCGGGGTGAAACATCCATATAGTTGACGTCAGTCGCCGCAATAGTCGGATAATCCGACCGTCGACGGACAGACACCTGTTCATTGATTAACTTCCCACTGGTGGCGAATGGCTCGTGACATTGCGCGATAAAATAACGATCTTCCTGATCGGCAGAAAGATACTCAATTTTATCTGTCACTATCCCTTTTTCGATCTTCCGATATGGAGTTTCAAGAAATCCATATTTGTTGATCCGCGCAAAGGTCGCAAGCGATGTGATCAGGCCAATATTCGGTCCCTCAGGAGTCTCAATAGGACACATTCGGCCATAGTGAGTATGATGCACATCGCGCACCTCGAACCCGGCCCGTTCACGTGTAAGACCACCCGGTCCTAAAGCGGACAAACGGCGTTTATGTGTCAATTCAGAAAGCGGATTGGTTTGATCCATAAACTGCGATAACTGTGAGGATCCAAAGAAAGTCTCTACTACCGATGAAACAGTCCGAGCATTGACCAGTAACTGTGGCGTCTGGTTCTCCTGGTCCTTCAAAGAAAGCCGCTCGCGAATTGTACGAGCTACACGTGAAAGACCAACTGAGAATAAGTTCGACAATAATTCGCCCACTGTACGAGCGCGGCGATTGCCAAGATGATCGATGTCATCGGTGAAACCTATATCGTTACACAGACCTGTCAGATATTTTATAATCGCGACAAAATCTTTAGTGTCAAGGGTTGTACTATCCAGAGGTATATCCAGGCCCATGCGCTGGTTAATCATATACCGACCAACTTCTCCGAGATCGTAACGTTTATTGCTGAAGAAGAACCTGTTTAACAGCGTCTCAGCCATCTCAAGTGTCGGCGGTTCGCCGGGCCTGAGCAGAGAGTATATCTTCACCAGGGCTTCTTCGCGCGACTTGGTGGGATCTTTACGGAT
>DAOUUR010000522.1 GCA_030668045.1 bacterium | reverse complement strand
TCATCGAACCCGGCCAAAGCATCCTGATTCCTGTCAAGCTCGTAACAGGCAAGCTCAGGCGATTGTTGCTCACCTATCCACAGGCCTCCTTGGACATCGAGTTCACGCTGTACATAGACCCGGTAATTTCCGCTGCCGGGCAGGTGGGCAATAGACTGGCAATGATTGAGCCGACCAAGTTGCTCGTCAGGCGTCCGCGCATCGAACTTAACAGCAAGTACCTGAGAAACCGCTTCAACTTGATCTCCAAAGGCCAGCAAGGCCAGAAGATCAAGACCGCGCAGCTATTTATCGGGCTGCTGATGGAGCAGTACGCGATGTCCAATTATGAGCCGCCGTACAAGCTCATGTATGCCGACTGGATGCCGACTATGTTCACGAATGCGCTTGTGCACGAGTCGGGACTGTTGCACAACCCCAACAAGGAAGAATGGGGCGTCAAGGTGCATACCATGGCTGAGATGCTATTCCTTCCGTTGGATATTGAGTTGGTCTCAGCGGTGGCCGACAACCTGGACGACAGCAACTGGCCGGTGCGTATGATGTCCATGTATTTGCTGGCTAAAACCCAGGCAGGCAAGTTCGATAAGGTTCTTGAATCGGCAGCTACATACGACCCGGATGCACGCGTGCGTCAAATGGCGGTGGCACTGGGCGCCGTTGGCGCGAAAACGTCGGCATTGGAGACAGTGCCGACGGTTTTGGAGACAGTGCCGACGGTTGAAGAGCTAGCCAAACCAATGCCTGCGGAAGAAGAATAGCGCCGCTCGATACCTGTTCCAACATTTCACCGGCAATTTCTCAAGATTTTTGTTGTAAAATCATAGAAGATTTGTAAGATTCCCTATTTTACTATTAGTGGATTCTTGGTTTTCTTTGAAAGGGATATGTAAATGCCGGCTAAAATAGATGCAGAAAAATGTACTGGTTGCGAAACTTGTGTCTCAGAGTGTCCGAGTGAGGCAATAACCATGGCCGAAGAGAAGGCAGTAGTTGACGAGGAAGCCTGCGTTGATTGCGGGGTCTGCGTTGATGCCTGCCCGACAGAGGCGATCAGCATGGATTGAATTAGGTTGGCCCCATCGTCTAGGTAGGCCTAGGACACCGGGTTTTCAACCCGGCAACAGGGGTTCGAATCCCCTTGGGGCTATTTTGGAGGTTTCTGAAACGGCAAGCTGCTCGGTCGTCTAAATAACCCTCATCCCGGCCACGACCGCTTCAAATGCCATTTTTCCGTTTACGACGCCCTGGACGCGGGTTTCAACGTGCGTTCTGCGTCCTCTCTTCTTGTACCTGATGATTTGGCCGAGCAAGTAAAGGCTCTGCCCGGGTTCAACCATCGAGCGAAATTTTGCTTCTTCGATTCCTGCAAAGCCGATAAACCCGGGCTCGGCGAATATCTCCTTGACGAAGAAGCATGAAAGCTGGGCGGCTGCCTCGATCATAATCACGGCGGGCATCAGAGGCTGTTCCGGAATGTGTCCGCGAATCCAGAATTCCTTATCGGTTACGTCTTTGTAGCCCAATATCTGGGATTTTTCCTTGTCGTACCAGAGAATCGCGTCAAGCTGCTGCATCTCAAATCGCTGAGGATTCACTTTCTCGATGGCTTCTCTGCCGAATACAGGTTCGGCTGTTAAATCAATACTCGACAAATCAAATAAGAGTGCGGGGGGCATTGGTCACCATTAAAACAGAAAGAAACTGCGCACTACCCACCACCTACGTACTGCTTTGAGGCTTCTCATCGCAACACACAGCGCGGGCACTACATCACATCACACGCCCAAACAAGCGTTTATGAACGCTGCTGAGGGCTTATTGAGCTGATCTGATCTCAAGGATCCGACTACGGACGCTTTGAGCAGCCTGCTTGATCATCTGCATCTGCTTACGAACCCGCGTCCCTGCGGCCTTGTTCCCACCCTCGGCTTTGTTGATATCAGCTTCAATTTCAGCAACCAACACTTTGAGGTCTTCGTATTCCTGCATTTAACATGCCTCCACACAGGCTTTAAATGGCTTATAATCGCTACAAAACTAACGTCCTGCAATCACTTTGTCAAAGAAAAATGCGGTTTTTGCAAAAAAAATCAATATTTCTGTTTCTCTGTTTTTGCCTCGTGTCCTATGATAATTGAACGACCGGATAAGTTTGGCATTTCGTATCCCGATATAAAGACATCGGGAC
>DAOUUR010000033.1 GCA_030668045.1 bacterium | reverse complement strand
TACTCCATAGTTTAAAGAGCATTACTCAGACATCAGCGTTAATCAATATAACGAATATAGACAACGTTGTCAATACCAGAGTTGTGTTATGCGCGGCCATCCTATCCGGTACGGCAGAGTCGCGTTGCCACGTCACCTAAAAGCAGTATGCTGCCTTTCGACTCCGCTCAAGGCGACGATCAGCGGGAATGGCGCCCGCTCTTGAAGCCGGGCCTATCTGTGTCGATACCGCAGGCAACCACGGATTGGCTGGATTCAGTCTGTCTGACATCATCTCCCACAACATTGCCGTTGCCTTTTGCGGATGGATGCGTAAATTGTTTGCCTATGTATAACCAGACGGTCATGGATCATTTTAAGAACCCCCGCAACACCGGCGAGATAGAAAACGCCGATGGGGTCGGCTCGGTCGGCAACCCCGAGTGTGGGGACGTGATGAAGATGTATATCAAAGTTACCGACGGTCGACTGGTCGAAGTGAAACACAAGACGTTCGGTTGTGCCGCCGCGATTGCATGCAGCTCGGCGGCATCGGAAATCGTAACCGGCAAGACGATTGAAGAAGCCGCAGCTCTTACCCGCGCCGATGTGGCCGAAATGCTGGATGGTTTACCCGATCACAAAATAGACTGCTCCAACCTGGCCCCCGACGCCATCCGCGCCGCCATCGAAAACTGGCGCAGCCAGTTATAGATTGCCATGTTACTTGCCACCTGAAAGTAGCTTGCTACCTTTCGACTACGCTCAAGGTGACGCAGGCAAGCCTGCCTTGCTTCTTAAAAGCAGCGTGCCACCTAAGAGTAGCTTGCTGCCATAAAAGCAGCTTGCTGCATTAATAGCAGCTAGCTGCCTTGTTACCGTTTGTAGCCGATTGTGCGTAGGAAGGCTTTGCGGTCGGCCTTGTCATCGGCAGTTTCGATGCCAACCGGCATCTCACCATCGACCACTCCCATCACGCCGCGTCCAAGTTTGGTCTCCGCCACCAACACCTCCAGAGGGTTGGCGGTGGCACAGAAGATACGGCAAACTTCGCTGACCTGTTTGACCTGGTTGAGGACGCTTATGGGGAAGCCATCTTTCATGCAGATAAAAAACGTATGCCCGCAGGCAACATCGAACGCCGCCTGCTCGGCCATCTTGATCATCGCCTCATCGTTGCCATCGGAACGCACTAACTTCTGCTGGGAAGCTTCGCAGAACGCAATTCCAAATTTGAGACTCATTGATGAGGTCACCAGCGTTTCGTATAGATCCTCGACGGTTTTGATAAAATGCGACTGTCCAAAAATGATATTGACGCCCTCGGGAATATCAACCGGCACAACCTTCATCTTGCGTATTTCGTCACTCATTATTCTCTCCTGAAAATATATCATCGTCCACCCCGCCATTTATGACCGGGTTGCGGTAGTACTCGGTACTGGCGAAATTGACACCAATGATAAACATCGCCTTCCCACGACCAGAAATATCGGCCTGCTGTGGAAGCCAGTAACCTTCGGCGGTCGCGCCATACGTCACGGAGATGTTTAGCTCGTATAACTTAAACATCGTTTTTCGAACCAGCTTGGCCGGAGAGAAATCAACCTGCACCAAATGGAACGACTCGGCCTCGAAGTAGTAATCGCCGTTGATGTATTCGGCTGACTCTTCAACCGCCTGCACCTTGAAATGGTGGCAGACAAAACCAGTTACCTCTTCGGTGACCACACCCTCGTAGGTGATTTCGTACTTGTCGGCATTCTCTGCAAGAAACGGCGTGAACATCGAATGCGAGATATTCTTGGCCTTACGCTTGGTCGCTTTTTCCTTGCGTTCTTTCGCCTGACCATCGCAGTCTTTGTCGCTCTGCAATTTATCGTCTTTGTAGTACTCAAGATACTGCTCGTGGTAGAGTACCGTGTCGGGCAGGTATTTCAGATATATCTTTTTGGTAAAGCGGGCCTTGACCGTACCGTCTTTGTTCTTCTCGATAAACTCAGCATCGAAAACGATGTCATTGATCTTAGATCTCTGCTCCGAATCAACGGTCAGAATTCGTTCGATCAGAGCCGACGGGTCGATGGCGTCGGTGTTGTTACCTGCGACCGATGCAGTTAGCATGACAAGTAGGATAAACGAGTATAGGATGATTCTATTCTTCATCTCATTTCTCCCTGATTTCTATCTTCAGGATTTGATCGCCATAGACCAGTTGATCGACAACTTCCATGCCGGCGATCACCTGTCCCATGACTGTGTAGCGGCCTTCCAGATGCGGTTGTGGAGCTAACGTAACAAAAAACTGAGAGCCGCCGGTATCTTTGCCCGAGGTGGCGACACCAACCGTTCCCCGGATGTACGGTTCGATTGAATACTCGCACCTCATATAGCGTCCCTGCCCGCCCCAACCATCGCCGCGCGGATCACCACCTTGAACAACAAATCCGGGTACGACACGATGGAAAATCAGTCCATTGTAAAATTCTTCTTCGACCAGTCGAATAAAATTGAGCACGGTCAAGGGAGCAACATCGAAAAAGAGTTCCATCTCAACGGTACCCTTCTCGGTGACAATGGCGGCATAAGGATTGATCTTGTATTTGTGCAGCGCATCTTCGATCGCCCCGATTCCAAACCATGTTGCAGCCGGAGGAACCAGATTGAATCGATCCTGCTGGAGAACATCGCGATAAATCTCAGCGGCGGTTCGACGAATAACATAGTCCTGATCAAAAACTCCCTGCACAAGGATGTCATGCGCCGTGGTGTCGTTGATGTTCTCTTCAAGGAATGCTCCGGCAGTTTCCACAATGGTGCGCCGGATGTCAACATCAATTGCCGGGCCGCGCGACATGATCGTATTCAACACCGGCAGATACTCGGTCAGCAGATGGTCTCTGATGTGCTCCACGGCGGTAACGACGACTACAAAATCCTGATCGGTCAGCGCTTTGTTGAAATGGAAATCTGTGTTGGCGGTATCAAGTTTGATCAGGCTAATCAGAGCGGCGGTGCGCACCATGCCGTCTTCATCGCTGGAAAGAACAGCGAGTCGAGAAATGATATTCTCCATCCCGATCAAGCCGTATGCCTCAGCACAAGCGGCACGAATGTATGGAATCTCACGCGTGGTCAATGAATCGATATTGATAACGGCTCGATCTTTGGTTACCGCTCCAAGGCATTTGAGACCGGCGGCCACAATTCCCGGTGATGTGTAGTTGGTTAGTTTGCTGCGAACTTCCGCCGCGCCGATAGCGCTGTTCTGGCGTTGAATCGCCTGCATTAGAGCAATTATCAGTTTTTCGTCGGTTTCGCGTTCTAATCGTTCGGCCAATTGTTGCTTGGCGGCGACAGTTTCAAATCCACCCAGTTGGGCTATGGCACCGGCAACAACACCGTGGTCAGAATCGTTCATGGCTATGGCCAGATAGTGTTCAGCGCTGGCGGCTTTGGACTTACCCAGGCCTCGCACGGCGGTAGCGCGTGCGAACGGGTCGGAATCGGCGAGGTATTCTTCAAACAGCGGTGCGGCCTCTTCGTAACCAAACTGGGCCAGGGTGTACAGCACGGCTTTTCGCACCGGTCGGTCTTCTTCGCCAGCGACAAACGCCAGTAGTGCTGGCGCCTTTGATTTCGCTCCGGCTCGATAGATTGCCATGCAGGCCGCTTCGCGTACCTCTGGCGATGGATGCAGCAACATTTCAACCAGTTGCCGGGCAACATCATACATCGCGCTGTCGGCCAATCGTCCGACCGCTTCAACCGCCCGGAATGCGACCGCCGAGGGAAGGTCGTTGGCCAAATCGACCAAGTGGGAAGCATACCCTTTTTCATCGGTAAGACCCAATGCAAATGCTGCGGTAGCCGCTACATCAAGGTTCGCATCATAGATCATATCAATCAGCAACGCACCGCTCCCGCGCGCGCCAATTCTACCAACTGCTAGAGCAGCCCGCCCTCGTACATCGGGGTCCTCGGCCTGCAAGTATTTTTCGAGACGTTCGGTTAGTTCGCGACGGTCTTCATCGAGAATGATCTCGGAAAGCTGCTCCTCGATACTCCTGTCACGGAAATGATCCCACAGGAAATAGGCAATCAGGGCAAACAGCACCAAGATAACCACAGCGGTAAGTCTTTGGGAAAATTTATCCATCGGGAAAACTTAGGGCCGACTACAATTATCGTCAACAAACAAACGGGCGGGCGCGAGTTCCTTTTTACTGGATCGTGGTATCGAAAACCAGAACGAACAGTCCTAGATCATAAAACAACGCATGTTTGCCGTTAAACTATAGTGGCCCAACGACATAGTATTCTATGAGTAATCCGCCAATTGTCTCATTCTCGAGCCTCCCGAGGTCAAACAGTCGGATCAGTGCCCTAAAGCGGACAAGCCCGCTCACTCTGTAAACTTGCGGGCAGCTTTTTCAAGCTTAGGGTTGGTCAATTTCCGGACCGATTTACCGAGCTCCCGGATGTCGGCTGGGGTCAGGCTGTCAAGTTCTCGGACAAACTTGCCGGAGACAATACGGTCAGCTACTTTCTCCATCTTCTTGCGAGTCGATTTATCAATGATTGTCGGCCCACTCTTGACCGAACCGTATTGAGCGGCGACCGAGATCCGGTTGAACATCCCTTCGATCCCATGCTGTTTGATCAGGTCGATAATCAAATCGAGCTGATAGACAACCTCAAGATAGGCGTTTTCAGGGGGAATACCTTTATCGACCAAGACCTCAAACCCGTTCTTGATCAATGCCGCCAGCCCACCGCAGAGAACGGCCTGTTCGCCAAAGAGATCGCCTATTGCTTCGTGCTCGAAAGTCGTCGTAACCAGACGCTTTTTTGCAATTCCAATACCACGAGCCAACTGCAGGCCAATCTTCTCGGCGTGGCCGGTAGTGTCCTGATGGACGGCCAGGAATGCCGAGAGAGTGCGATCAGTCAGAAATTTCTCCCGCACGGCATTGCCGGGCCCGTGGGGTGCGATCATGACTACGTCACAATCGGCGGGCGGCACAACCAGACCAAAATGAATCGACAGTCCGTGCAGGAACAGCAGCAAGCTTCCTCTCGAAAGATTTTCCCGGATATATTCCCGGTAAGCCTGCCTGTGGCAATGGTCGGGGAAAGCAAAGGCGACGATGTTGCTATTGTTTACCGTTGATGGGATACTCTCGACCGAAAACCCGTCTTTGATGGCAGCTCGTTTTGACCGGGAACGCGGGCGGAGTCCGACTATCACGTCATATCCGGAGTCCCGCAGGTTGAGGGCAACGGCGCGTCCCTGCGAACCATAACCTATGACACCGACCGTTTTTGGCTTTTTCCGAGTACGCTTCATGGTAGTTAATATAATTTCGTATTTGACTTTTTCCAACCGTCCTGTTCTCTTCCTTTTGTGCAGGAGTTGATTGAAATATCCCGGAAACTGGTCAAGGCCGCATTGGATGAAGATGTTGGCCGCGGCGACCTGACTTCGCTGGCTTGTCTTGAGCCGGAGAAGATCGAGGCGGTGATTGTAGCCAAGTCAGATGGTGTCGTATCGGGACTAATCCCCGCTGTGATGACATTTCGGACTGTTGATTCGGCCATCGAACTGCGCTTATCCAAAGAAGAAGGTGACCGCTTCTCACCCGGCGATACGATTGCCGAGTTGGTGGGGTATAATCAGTCAATCTTAGTGGCCGAACGAACCGCCCTGAATTTTCTGGCCCATCTCAGCGGTATTGCTTCCCTGACTCACCGGTTTGTCCAGAAGATTAGCAACGACACGCGAATTATCGACACACGAAAGACAACTCCAGGCTGGCGGTTGCTGGAAAAAGCAGCGGTCGTGCACGGCGGCGGGGAGAACCATCGCATCGGACTCTACGACATGGTCCTGATCAAAGATAACCATATCGCCGCCAGCGGTTCGGTCCGAGCCGCTGTTGAGCGAACTAAAAGCTTTCTTCATTCATACGATTTCAGGTTGCAGTTTCAGGTCCGACCCGAAGAGATTGAGATTGAGGTTGAAGTCACCAACGAAGTTGAACTCACCGATGCTATCTCAGCCGGAGCGAATCGTCTGTTGCTGGACAATCAATCTGTTGAATCTCTATGCAAATTAGTGGCGCGGGCCAGAAAGCTCAACCCCAACGTTAAGCTGGAAGCTTCGGGGAATATCACTCTTGACAATGTGGCCGAAATCGCCGCCACCGGTGTTGACTTTATTTCCAGCGGAGCACTGACCCATTCAGCCCCCGCCTCCGATTTTTCACTGAGGGTAACAAAGTAGAATGCCGCAACAACCACCATCAGACAAACTGCCCGACGACCTGTTGTTGGTGCTGCGTAAACGTCCGGAGAAATCATATACGACTTTCGGTCTGGCTCGTAAACTCAGCCGTCCCCCCGAAGACATCATCCAGGCATTGTTGCGTCTGGAGGAATGGGGTTACAAGATTCATACGACACGGAAAGGTGAGATAAGTTTTCGGTCGGCACCTGATCTTCTGACAGCAACCGAAATGACGTATGGACTAAAAACAAAATTGATTGGCCGACGTTTCTTCGCATTCGGAAAAGTAACCTCGACCAATGAGATGGCAGCGCAACTGGCTGAGGCAGGTGTCTATGACGGAACCGTTGTCACCGCCGAAGAACAAACTCATGGACGGGGCAGGTTGGGAAGAAGCTGGTATTCGCCTCCCGGGGCCGGTATCTACGTATCAATCATCCTCCGCCCCAAATTCCGCGCCGAACTGGCCCCCGGTATTTCAATCATGACAGCACTAGCCCTTTCTGAAACGCTGAATGAATACATGCTTGGGAAAGTTCAGGTAAAATGGCCCAACGATGTTTTGATCGAGGGGAAAAAAGTGGCTGGCATCCTCACCGAACTCTCAGCAGATGGTCCAACCATAAATCAACTGATTGTCGGTGTGGGGATCAATGTGAATCATCGCGCTGGTGATTTCCCTGCCGACATTCGCGATCACGCAACATCGATACGACGGGCCTCCGGTCGAAACGAACAGCGCGTCCTGCTGCTGCAAAGATTCTTGGCGCGATTTGAAAAAGAGTATTCAAAATATGAGAAAGACGGGCTGGCCAGGTCTCGGACGCGTCTGAAAGCTTACTCATCGCTATTGGGTCACGATGTAACTCTGGTCTCGGGAACCGACACGATCACCGGCCATGCGGTTGATATCGACAGAGAGGGGCGCCTTGTTCTCAGGACGAAAGAAGGAAAGGCCTCCATCGCCAGCGGTGAGGTAACAGTCAGTTCTGCAAAACCAAGAGCCTCCGACTAAGGAGGAAAGGATCGCAACATGCCTTGTCTGGAAATTTCAATTCCAACGGTTGATAAAGAAACTCGGAGGCACCTCGCACGCAGCTTGACTGATGCGTTCGTCTCGACCACCGGTTTTGGTGCTGAGATATTTGGGGTTCGCTTTCTTGAGTACGAACCGGGGAAGGCATCTTCAGCCGGTGAGTTGTGGGATGGTGGAGATGGTCGACCATACCTGCACTTTTTGCTCTACTGTCCGCGGTTGCGAAAAGAGGTCAAGGCTCAGGTGGTCGAAGCATTAACCGCCGCCTATACCGAGGGTGTTGGTAAGCCTGAGTGGAAACCGGTCATTCACATCGCCGAGCATCCTTATGACAATGTTGGGGTTGGGGGAAAAATTCTCTCGGACGCGTATGATGAATGTGCCAATCGAAAATTCTATTACGAAATGACCGACGAATGAGACATCTGTTTCAATTGTCTGAATCATATCGGTAACACCATGGACACACAAGGCGAGTAACTATGAATAAAGTCATTCTAATAAACAATCAATATTTCGGTTCCGGTGATGATTCCCTCGGCGAGAAGTTGATGGGCAATTTCCTTCGCAAGCTCTGGGCGCAGGAGTCCAAGCCGGATGCGATAGTTTTCTACAATTCAGGTGTGAAACTGTTGGCCGAAGGTTCAGCCTCTCTTGATGCTCTTAACGGTCTGTTCGGCGACGGTGTTGATTTGATCGCGTGCGGCACTTGCCTGGTTCATTTCCAGTTGAAAGATCGTCTGGGAGTCGGACGGATTAGCGACATGCAGGAGATCGCTGAAGTTCTCACGACTGCAGGAAGCGTGGTGACGGTCTGACCAAGTATGAGGCACGCAACAGTGTTTTAAACGAAAAGCAGTCGCAGAGCGTCGTTATATTAGCGCAACAGGGACGCAGGAAGGAGAGATAGCAGGGTGAATGTAAAATTGCAAAGAATAATCGGGCTATTACTATCGGTAGCAGTGGTGGTTATGTTTGTCGGGTGCGGTATATTTGACTCACGCGACGGTGATGTACGACCGCTGGAAAGCAAAGTATTGTTTTCGCTCAAGGACTTCGGCGAACAGTGGCGCGAGGCAAACGATCCGGATTTCTATCTCTGCCTCTCCACAGAGAAGGTGTACCCCTGCCACAGATGTAAAATCCTTTCAAAAGTGAAGATTGTACGTGACACTATCAGAGTTGAACTGCTGGGGGTTTACACGCCACACGAATGTGACGATTCACCGCAGCGCGCCAATTCACAGACGGTTCTGTATATTCCTGACGGGAACTACACTTTATTGTTCTTGTACGATTCAGTAGTTGATTCGCATCGACTATCAATCACCCCCTCAAGTATCAAGATAACAAAGGGGGATGCTCACCTTACCGAACCACTGTTTTCAACCACGCAACGGTAATCTTGTCGGGGAATCAAAAGATTGGAGACGGTGTTTCATAATGGACTTATAGTGAAGTCATGGCCCGACCGTGGGCGGAGCGGGCTTGGAACGGCTATTTATCCTGACGGGGAATAGTGTTGAGAAAGGTCTCAAGCCAGAAGTCTTTGACAGTTTCGAATTCCTCTTTGTTACGGCAAGCATAGGAGATTCGGTGAATCCCGGCATCGCTGAGAAATAGCCGCGCGATTTCATACTCAGCTTCCCCCTTCTTTTTGCACTTTTCGTTGTTCCACACATAAACGATACTCTCGGTGCCGGAGATGAGAGTCAGCCATTGCGCTCTGGCACAGGCGTCTCGCGCTGCTTTTTCCAAAAACTGGTAGGCGTCCGGCACGGTAGAAGTTCGATGCGCTCCCTTAAAGAACCGCGTTGTTACCAACTCCGCCCGGGTCTCGTCGGTCTTGTCGGCAGGGACGTATTCAATCAGAATCTCCTTTTCGTTTTCGACACTGTAGCCAACTTTCCATTGCTTCGCATCAAAATGAAACTGGAGCCTTTCCACATTCGGAAGATTTGCCTGCTGTTGGGCTATAGTGTCGCATGAATCGGTCGCGGTCTCCTGCATCTCGGAGGCTTTGAGAGTCACCGCGAGAATCGTCGTAATCAGGACAAACTTACCGAGAGTGAGCATAGTGAACCGAGTTCCGATCTTTAGCGTTTGTTGGCTGTTTCACGGCGCACCGCTGCCACAATTAGCGGAACCAGGACAATTTGCGCTGCTATTCCCGGCAGGCCGGTTGCGATTGCACCGCTAGCTGAGAAAAACACGGTAGCCGTATACGGCAGATCCATGAACATGCCGAGGACCAGAAGACCCAGGGCAAACATGAGGCGACCGACTATCATCGCCAGCAACAGCGTCACATAGATATTCATCCGCAGGCGCTGGTAGCAAAGCCCGGCAATCAATCCGTAGATTGGCAGTTCCAGTGTCATCAGAGGGACGGCATACGTTGGCGGCATACCAGTCAACAGGTAAGAAAGCGCTGGTGCTATCAAACCTACGAGCAGGCCACTAACCGGGCCAACCAGAAATCCAGCCAGAAGAACCGGAAGATGCATCGGCAGAAAAATACGCCCCGCCATACCAAAGGTGTGAAAACCGATCGGCAGGAGAACAGCCAGCGCCAGATATAGCGCCGTGTGTGTCATAAAATGTGTCTTATCAGAAATAGTCAGCATTTGATTTACCTGGAATTGACTGCAACCGCAAGGTACAGTCCAGGGTGGTCCTCTATGGTTACTTCCGTGAAGTGGCTGGTATCAAACATGCTGCGAAGGTGATCTTCGGTAGGCACCTCGTCATGCGCCACAGCACCGCCGATACGATGGTGCTGTTCTGAAATATGATTTGATGATTCCAGATGCATGATGTAGAACTTGCCGCCGTTTTTTAGCACGCGATGAATCTCGTTGATCGCAGCTTGTTGATCGGCAAAATGCGGGAACGAAGCAAAAGCGACCACCATATCAAAGGTTTCATCGTGAAATGGCAGATTCATGGCATCAGCTTCGACAACGTTGATGTTAGACATGGGGAAATTGTGGTGGGCTTTTCTGGCCATCTCAATTGAAAAATCAACTCCGGTCACCAACCCACTCTCGCCTACTTTGCGGCGCAGCAGATCAAAAAGAACGCCGGTGCCGCAGCCCAGATCAAGAATATGGTATCCCTCTAGAACCTCAATGCGGTCCACAATACGGGAAAGGCGCTCCAGATCCTCGGCAGTAAAGGCAAGGTCCCACTCCGAGGCGAGCCGGTCAAAAAATCCCTGATGTCGATCGCGCATAACATGAGAAATTTAGCCCGGACTGATGTGGTGTCAAGGAGTTTCGCGGGTCTGAGAAAAATGTGACCCCCGAGAAGCAGATTCCTCTTCGAAATGGATAGAACAGATGCTATATTGCCGATTGGCCTTTCTGGAGAAAAGATGGCAGATAACGCAAAGAGAAACCGTAGAAATCAACAGACCCTATTTGTTAAGGGTGCCCGCGAGCATAACTTGCGGAATATCGACGTGCGTATTCCCCGCAACACCCTGACCGTCATTACCGGATTATCGGGTTCGGGGAAAAGTTCGCTCGCCTTTGACACCATCTATGCCGAAGGTCAGCGCCGGTATGTCGAATCACTTTCGTCCTATGCTCGCCAGTTTCTGGGGCTGATGGAAAAACCGGATGTTGATTTTATCGAAGGCTTATCGCCCGCAATTTCAATTGAGCAGAAAGGGACGCCAAAAAACCCGCGCTCGACAGTGGGAACGATTACTGAAATTTACGACTATCTGCGTCTGCTTTTTGCCCGGATCGGTGTACCGCACTGTATCAAGTGTGGTCAGCCGATCACTCAGCAGACAGTAGAGCAGATCGTTGATTCGGTTCTCGGTTTCGAAGAGGGTACGCGCCTGATGGTGCTGGCGCCGCTTGTTCGTGGCAAAAAGGGGGAGCATCGCGAGATCATCGATGAAGCGGTGCGGGAGGGTTTTATCCGGCTACGGATCGACGGGGAAATCGTGGAGGCAGATTCTGAGATCGATCT
>DAOUUR010000184.1 GCA_030668045.1 bacterium | reverse complement strand
GCTGGTTTGTGGTGATGTCGGGTATGGCAAAACCGAAGTGGCCGTGCGGGCGGCTTTCAAGGCAATCGAAAACGGCAAACAGGTCGCCGTTCTGGTCCCGACCACTATTCTCGCCCAACAGCATCTCCAGACTTTCTCCGAACGATTCGCCGAGTTCCCCGTCAGGATCGAGATGCTCTCCCGCTTCCGCACTCGCAAAGAGTTGTTGCAGACAGTTGATGATCTGGCCGCTGGAAAAGTTGAAATGGTCATCGGCACCCATCGCCTCCTCTCAAAAGATGTCACCTTCAAGGACCTCGGGCTTCTTGTCATTGATGAGGAACATCGATTCGGTGTACGTCACAAAGAAAAGCTGCGCCACCTGAGATCAACCATCGACACTATCTCGATGACCGCTACCCCTATCCCCCGCACCCTTCAGATGTCGATGATTGGCGTCCGCGACATGAGCATCATCAACACCTCGCCCAAAGATCGTCTCCCCATCCACACCGAAATCGTTGAGTTTGAACCATCCATCGTCGCCACAGCTATCCTTCGTGAGATTGATCGCGGCGGCCAGGTCTTTTTTGTGCATAACCGCGTTCAGACAATCGATGCTGTCTATCGTTACCTCAAGAAGATTGTTCCACAGGTCGAGATCGCAGTGGCGCACGGACAGATGCACGAAAAATCGCTGGAAGGAATCATGTTCGCGTTCCTCTCAAGACGATACGATGTTCTGCTGTGTACGTCGATCATCGAATCGGGTCTTGATATTCCCTCGGCCAACACCATCATCATCAATCGCGCCGACCGGTTTGGTCTGGCCCAGCTCTACCAGATTCGGGGACGGGTGGGGCGTTCTTCCCTCCGCGCTTTCGCCTACCTGGTAACGCCTCCTTACCGTCGCCTCAAAGCTGATGCCGTCAAACGACTGCGCGCCCTGGAGGCTCACTCCGACCTCGGGTCCGGTTTTGCGCTGGCTATGCGTGACCTTGAGATACGCGGCGCCGGTACGCTTCTGGGTGCCAGGCAATCGGGCTTCATTGAGGAGATCGGTTTTGACATGTACAACCGGCTGCTGGAAGAAGCTATCGCCAAACTAAAAGGGGCCGAGATTCAGCGCCTCCCCGACACGAAACTTGAGATCGATATCGAAACTTACATCTCCGAAGAATACGTCGATAACCGCCAGCAGAAAGTCGATATCTACCGGCGTCTCGCCGACAGCCATACGCTTGACGAAGTTGAGAAGATTCGCGACGAAGTTATCGACAGGTTTGGCCGCATGCCACAGTCGGCTACCAATCTCTTCGACGCTACCGCCGTGAAGATTTCAGCCGCCATCACGGAGATCGAAAAAGTCAAGATTCGTCACGGGAGGGTCAACCTGTTTTTCATCGAGGGCCGGATGTTGAAACGCAGCGAGGTAGAAGCCTTGCGCAAAGCCACCGACTGCCCGCTCGAATTTTCGCTTATCGGCCGCACCCAGGTAATAATCGACCTGGGCCAGATCGGCGAGAACAACCGCCTGAGTTATCTGAGAGGCGTGCTGGGAAAATTGTAGGGGGGACCTCACTCCCACAAGTACAATTCCGGTACCGTGCCCTCTTCGGTGTCTATCCCTACCCCGTAATTGTTCGCACCGAAAGTTGAATCGGATCGGGCTGGTTGCAGCCACAGGTTGTTTTCGCGTGCAACCGGATGTTCACTTTCGCCATCGTCGTCAAAAACATGATAGATGTCACTGCCACCGATATCAATGAAGCCACCGAACGATTTCGCGTAGAACACGTATGGTGTCAGAAGTGACGGGTGGGCAAAATCATCACGCGGTGATGCCTCCCCCAATCCCGGCGTTCCCTTGCCGAGCTGGTACATATCATCCCCGCCGATATCAATCAGGAAAGCAAACGACCGTATCTGCGCCAGTCCCATTGAGATCATATTTGCCCGATAGCAGTCATTACCACCTTTATTGATCAGGAAAGCATTACAGAAATCCCAGCCGAACCCAAACGCCGCCCCCGCCGTCTCGAATAATTCGTGTTCGTCGTTACCACCTTCATCTAGAAGAATCGCATTGCAAAAATGTGCTCCTGAACCCTGGGTGAAATAACACGACTCATAGATATCATCCCCATGACGGTCAACTGCAATGCCGGTAGCAAACCAGTACGAAGCTCCCAGCGACCAGTTGCCGGAGTAGTAATGGTCATCGCCGTAAATATCAATAATCGCCCCCAGTCCACCAGCCCAGGCGTGGCCATCGGTCATGTCACCCCGTCGACCCCCACCAAAACCCTGAACATTGTTGGCGTTGATTTTCATCTGGCTGTGATAGTCGGCCCGGTCGTAAACTTCGGGTGAAATTTCAGCCGTGTACTTATCGTTCCCCGAAAACGAGGCCAGCACGCCGATCCCACCGCCAACACCACCCATCCCCTGTCCTTCGGCGTAAAGGTAGTACTCGTCATCACCGATCACATCAAAACAAAGCCCAATCCCAAAATACCCACACCCCTGTGCTGAGAGGCCGGCCTCATACTTGTCATCTCCGGAACGATCAAGCAGAATACCAACCCCAAACAAACCGGCGCCCTGGGCATATGTTGAACCGCGATAGTAGTCATCCCCCTTGCTGTCAATCACCAGTCCGATACCGAGCAGACCGACACCTGAAGTCGGCAAGTACTCTTCACGACCGTAACCATACTGGTCATCCCCGCCCAGATCGATCATAACTGAAACCGGATTCTCCAATGTTGCGGTCGCTCCCGGCGTACCCTGATAGACAATATCCCGTCCGAAATCGAGTACAAGCAGGGTCTTAGTGGCATCGAACTCAAAGCATGGTTTACCTTCGACTTGAATAGTAGACATGACGCCATGATATTCTTTGCCTCTCTCTGCAACAGGACTGAACACTGCTATTTTGCCAAAGGGAGTCTTGATCTCAAGTTCAAATTCGTTCGCCATCTTATCAACGAGCGGACGCAACGCGACTTCAGCGTTCTCCGCTGCTGCCGCGACTTTCAATGCGGCATAGTGCAGTGATGACCAGTCTATCGAGTGGGCTATATCATCCAACTCAGAGTAGTACTTCTGACCATCAGACTGTGAATCAGCAAGATCACGAATCGCCATTGCTTTTTTCATATCGTCGCGATCACAATTGCGAAAGGCGACCGTCCGCCACCGAATAGCATCGGTCAGATTGACAATCAACTCAGCGAGTACCGTCTCAACTTCAGCCGACAACCGCGGCATCACTTCATCTATCTTATCAACAGCTTCCTGAACCTGAACGGTTGATTCAAAACGGTAAAACTCTTTCAGGCTGTCCGCTAAAGAGAATACTTCCCTGATAGCCTGAACAAGAGGGGCATTGCCCTCTGGTGCCGGTATCAGATTGGCTGAGTATGAACGAAACCCTCCTCGCTTCTTATCGACCCCCAGATTATAAACGAGCTTGTAAAGGCCGCCGGTGGTCGAGTCGGCATATACCGGATCGAGATAGAACTCGACCGTGTTGGCCATGACAGTGGCATAATCGCAAATTTTCAGCGGTTCCGCGAACAGGTCATCAAATGATGTCAAACGGTAGTCCGTATCGAGTGGGTATCGATTCCAGTACCCTTTCGATTCGTAACCCAAATCATCCCGGGTGAATCCGACTTCATTTAGAATCGCCCCCAGCACATCGGTTGAGTCGGCTGTACCGGGGATCGGGATCATCACGATTACAAACAGGGTCGTTGCAGCAATCTTCAGCACTTTAGACATCTCCTGGAATTGTTATTCTAAGCTGAAAAAATACGAACCGGCTAAAGAGAACAGCAAGTTTTAGAATGGGTCGAACCCTGCATATCTTTACACACAGTTGATTTTCGTAGCGCAATCTGCATCATATTTCACCGTACCAAACATCGCCCAACCCCTCTGCTCGGGTCTTCCAACAGCCCCGTTACCCTTTGTCTCCCAATAACTTCACGAATCCGAGCGCCGCCCCACCCCTTTGCTGTCGTCACTGGCACAGCCTATGCTCAAAGAGGGTCAGGACTGACAAGACAAGGAGAACGACAGTGCTCGAAGGAAAATTTCAGCGCGGCTTTTCACCGGATAGACTGGCTTCCAACAATGAACCTCGGATTCGTCAGGATGACGATGGTTACTTTCTCATGTCTCTGTCTGAGAACTCCAAGGTCTATTTCGAGGACTACTATTTGTTCCTTGAGAAAACCTATGAGAAATCATCTCTTGAACGTGCCCGGATCGACAGGCTGGTGGCGGAAACCACAGAGGACTACGCCGAGACCTTAGCCTACCTGCGAGCCCGTGGCGTCATAGTCGATCTGTTGCTCAAGAACATCCGTCGTTTCTACTCCGATGGCGCCAATCTTGGCGTGATCATGACACCCTGGTGTTTTGGTACGGTGGTTCTTGAGAAGATCGAGGTCTATCGGGACCGCCTCAGCAAAGGCGAGGTTGAAGACCCCAATGTCCCGGAATATCCGTACTACATAATCAAGTACATTGACGAAATCTACAAGGTCTCGCTGCTGGAGCTATTTGATTTCCCGGAAAAGGCCTTTCAGATGCGCTGGCAATATTCCGAGCTGCTCCAAAAGTATTCCAAAATTCTGGGGAATATCACCACTTCCCTGCAGTCGGTCATGACAACCATCAAGGGTCATACTTCCAAAGGTTAGACCGACTTAACAAGATTCTCCACCCTCCTGCAGGTCCCCCCGCCAATCGGTTGGGGGGCTTTTTTTTAAGCCAAATCGGGCATTCTGCCGATAACTCTGATGATAGGGTTTCCCGTATGGAAAGCCCCCGGAACTGGTATGTCAGGAACCGATTGATGACTTCGACTGCGCTCAAACAAAGAACCGAACAAAAACATCTGGTAATCCAGCTCGATTCGATTCGGGTCGATTCTGTGCTCAACTTCGATCTCTATATCAACGTAAATAATACACTGGTACTTTATCGCTCGACCGACCTCCCATTTACCGAACGAACCCGCCAAAAACTGCTGGAGAACAACGTCGAGCGCCTCTATATCACTTCCGATAACAAACCGAAATACCAGCGCTATATCGAAAAGAACCTGCCCATGATTATCTCCGATCCGAAAATAGGAGAGGAGAAGAAGGCGACGATCCTCTACGAGACGTCATCCAATCTTGTCAAAGATGTCCTGGCCAACCCGACCTACGGTGAAAATATCCAACGATCCAAAGAACTGGTAACGACCACCGTCGGCTATATTCTGCAGGGACAGGAATCGTTTCACAATCTGATGAAAATCACTTCGTTTGATTACTACACCTACACGCACTCGGTCAATGTCTGCACCTTTGCGGTGGCGTTGGCTCAACAGATGGGTTTCAAGGATGAGCAGTTCCTGCATGAATTGGGAGTCGGTGCACTTCTTCACGATGTCGGCAAATCGAAAATCTCTGAACGGATTCTCAACAAACGCTCGGCCCTCAATCCAATCGAGTTTGAGATCATGCGCAAACATCCCAAGTGGGGAGTTGAGATTCTCACCGACACCGATGAAATATCGGCAACATCGTACTACGCAATTCTTCAG
>DAOUUR010000330.1 GCA_030668045.1 bacterium | reverse complement strand
GTAAAAGTCAATATCTTATGTGCTGACTGTGATCTAAAGCGTTGATGCGGGCGGGCCGCCGGTCATCATTTGGGAAATTCTCGTCTTACTCTGACGCCATGTTCAAAAATCTCAATAGGTCCCGGAATTCCCCTCTGGTCCCAAACTTCATACCGACCATGTCGTTTGTCATCGACATACTCAACCCGGGCCTTCGGTTTGCCATCTTCATAGAATTTTTCCCAGAGTCCGACCATTTTGCCTTGCTCATACTGTCCCTTGAATTCAACAGCACCGTTCGGATGATAGGCAGTATATGGACCCTCGATAGCGCCAGCAATGTTGGTGCCGCGCTTGAGAATCGTTCCATCTTCCCGGTATTCCTCAAAGGGGCCATCTCTGAGTCCGTCAACATGAACTGTCAATTGCTTGAGATTGC
This sequence comes from bacterium, assembly GCA_030668045.1. Classification (GTDB taxonomy): domain Bacteria; phylum Zixibacteria; class MSB-5A5; order GN15; family FEB-12; genus DAOUUR01. Next base: position 3,205 of record DAOUUR010000330.1, on the reverse strand, counting down.
CGTTCTCCCAATAAACAAGAGCGGTATCATGGAGCTTGCCGTCCTTGAAGACAACCGTCCTTTCCGGGTTGCCATTGGGAAACCACGAAGAATACGGGCCATCTTTTTCTCCATTTAGGAGCTGGCCTTCCAACTTTTTCTGTCCGTCGGGATACCAGACCTCGACTTTTTTCCGCCCATCTTTGGGGTCACCGATGGCCGAAATTATCCGTTTGAGGTCTTTGTCCGGTAGCGGTGCTTTCAGCCCATCACGGTCATAACGCTTACCGTCGCGACCTTCCAGAAGTAGTGGGGAGATTGAGCCCGATTCAGACACAGCCGACACGGTATCATCGGTGGCCTGCGTCTGCTCCTTGGTACCGCATCCCTGTGACAGAGTGAGAATGAGAATCGGTACAAATATGGTCAAGATGAGTCTAGTCATAATACCTCTTTTTAATCGGCACAAATGGTTGGAGCCTTATACAAGCAACTGGCGCCAACGTCTCGGAGATTTCACCATCTGCGTTCAACCCTGTTTCAATATTTGTCTCAGGACCATCTGAAGAATTCCGCCATGTCGGTAATACTCTACTTCGACCGGCGTGTCAATCCTCACCACCGTCTGAAAACGCTTCTCGCCCTCTTTTGAGAACGCCTTAACCTGTATGTGCTGTTTCGGTTTCAGGCTATTGGAGAGTCCTTCAATTGTATATAGCTCATGGCCGGTTAACTCAAGCGACTCTCTTGACTCATCATCGACAAATTGCAGCGGCAGCACGCCCATCCCGACAAGATTGGAGCGGTGGATGCGCTCGAAGGAGCGAGCCAGTACGGCTTTAACCCCCAGCAAATTGGTGCCTTTGGCGGCCCAGTCCCTTGAGGAACCCATGCCGTAATCTTTTCCGGCCAGGATCACCAGTGATGTGCCGGCTTGCTGGTATTTCATCGCAGCATCATAGATCGACATCTGATCGCCATCGGGCAGGAAGGTTGTCACGCCGCCCTCAGTACCCGGTGCCAGGAGATTGCGGAGGCGGATATTTCCAAAAGTGCCTCTGGTCATCACACGGTCATTGCCACGCCGTGATCCAAAGCTGTTGAAGTCGGCAAACTGGACGCTGCTCCCAAGCAGAAACTTCCCGGCCGGGGAATCGGCCTTGATCGCACCGGCTGGGGAGATATGGTCGGTGGTGATTGAATCGGCCAACACCGCCAACACGCGGGCATCGCGGATTGGTTCGATATCTTTTGGCTCTTTGGGCAGATCAACAAAGAACGGTGGCTCTTGGATATATGTTGAATCTTTATCCCACTGATAGAGATCGCCCGAGGGACTCTCTATCTGGTTCCATTTTTCGCTGCCGTCAAAAACTGACCCGTACTGTTTGCGGAACATCTCAGGAGAGAGGAACTGCGAGATCGCGGTTGTGATTTCCTTTTCGGTAGGCCATATATCAGCAAGGAGAACATCGTTGCCCGATTGATCCTGACCTATCGGCTCGGTTGTAAGGTCGATATCAACCGTTCCGGCGATTGCATAGGCGACGACCAGTGGTGGTGATGCCAGGTAGTTGGCTTTTGTGTGTGGGCTGACCCGGCCTTCAAAATTGCGGTTGCCTGAGAGAACTGCCGATGCCACCAGGTCGCCTTCGGTGATTGCGTCACTTATCGGAGTTGGTAACGGTCCGGAGTTGCCGATGCAAGTGGTGCATCCGTAGCCGACATTGTGGAAACCGAGTTTTTTCAGTGGTTCCATCAAGTTGGCTGCTTCGAGGTAATCAATTACAACTTTCGAGCCGGGACCAAAGGAAGACTTGACCCACGATTTGCGAGAAAGACCCTTGTCAACCGCTTTCCGTGCCAGCAGACCGGCGGCTATGAGAACCGACGGGTCCGAAGTGTTGGTGCATGAGGTGATCGCGGCGATGACAACATCCCCATGACCGATTTCCACACCCTCGGAGCCTTTTACTGCGACTTTTCGTTCTCTCTCGGTGGCGGGTAGTTCAAATCCAAGCTGACGCATCTGTGCGGAGAGCGCTCCATTGAAAGTAGCTTTCATCTCCGACAACGCGATTCGATCCTGCGGGCGTTTTGGCCCGGCCAGTGATGGCTGCACCGTGCTGATATCCAGCTCCACAGTATCGGAGAAAATCGGCTCAGGGGAGTTCGCTTCTCTGAATAGCAGTTGCTCCTTTGCGTATCTCTCGACCAGATCAACTTCGTCATCGCTTCGTCCGGTCATTTTCAGGTAGTCGAGACTCGACTGATCTATCGGGAAGAAGCCCATTGTAGCGCCGTATTCCGGCCCCATGTTGGCAACCATCGCTTTGGTGGGGAGAGACAGTTCGTCCAGAGCCGGTCCGAAGTATTCAACGAATTTCCCGACCACTCCCTTCTGGCGAAGTATCTGCGTAATGGTGAGGACAAGGTCGGTTCCGGTCACGCCTTCGGACAACTGGCCGGTCAGTTTCATGCCGACGACTTCAGGGGTCAACATGTAAATCGGTTGGCCAAGCATCACCGCCTCGGCTTCAATTCCGCCGACACCCCAGCCAACAACGCCGAGGCCATTTATCATAACCGTATGGCTATCTGTTCCTACCAGCGAATCGGGGAAAGCGACACCATCGCGAACAAGCACACACTTGGCCAGATATTCCAGATTGACCTGATGACAGATACCAGTGGCGGGCGGAACGACTCGGAAGTTGTCAAACGCCTTTTGTCCCCAGTGCAGGAACTCATACCGTTCGCGGTTGCGCAGAAATTCCTTCTCAATATTTATCTTCAGTGCCGAGTCACTGGCAAAGGCGTCCACCTGTATCGAATGGTCGATAACAAGATCAACCGGCACCATCGGGTTGATTTTCTTCGGATCGCCGCCCATCGCTTTCATAGCGGAACGAAGCGCGGCCAGATCAACCACCGCCGGTACGCCGGTGAAGTCCTGTAACAGCACCCGGGCCGGTCGGAATGGGAGCTCAACATCGCCGACATTGCGGGCATCATACCCCGCCAGACGGGTGACGTCGTCTTCACCGATGATGTTGCCGTCGCAGTTTCTCAGGACAGCTTCCAGCAGGACCCGGATTGAGTATGGCAGATGGTCTATCTGTCCGTAGGGAGTAAGTTTGTCCAGTCGATAAATCTTGAATTGACCGCTTTTCGTTTTGAGTTTGTCTATTGCTCCGAACGGATCCATCAGGGACCTCCTGTCGAG
>DAOUUR010000575.1 GCA_030668045.1 bacterium | reverse complement strand
ATGCGACAGTTCCTGGCCGAGCGGACGGATGTGGATGCCGTGCTGATTGCCACCGGCGACCGCTGGCACGCGCTGGCTTCGATCATGGCCATGCGGGCTGGTAAGGATGTCTATTGTGAGAAGCCGGCCTGCCTCACGATGGCGCAGGGGAAGGCGGTTGTGGAGACCGCACGTCGGTATGGCCGGATCTATCAAACCGGCGCCCAGCGGCTCAGCGAGGGGAATCACGTGTTTGCCATAGAAATGGCTCGATCCGGCCGGTTGGGCCAGATTCATACTGCTTACGCCGACATTCGTTGGCGCGATGGGTTGCGCCACGACTGGTTGCCAGCGGAACCGGAACCACCCAAGGATGAACTGGACTGGGATATCTGGCTCGGTGCATGTCCCTGGCGTCCTTACAACGCCGGTTATGTGAATGGAGGGGGATGGTATCACTTTTATGATTTTGCGACCGATGTCGCGATGTGGGGGGCGCACTCGGTTGCCCAGGCCCTGGCCGGGCTCGACATGTCGGATGTTTTCTCCATCGAATTCGAGTATGCCGGTCCGGATAAGACGATGGTGACACGCTTGTCCAACGGGGTGAAGCTGGTTCTGTTCCGAGTCAGCGGCTCGGTATGGGAACCGTGCGAGTACTGGCATGGTGCTTGTGGTGAGCGGTTCGATGGTCCCGAAGGATGGGTCGCGGCCGCCGACGGTTATGGGAGCCCCGATGTCTCATCGCCGTCGCTGTTGCGCGAATACAAGAAGGTGCTGGCCGAATACACGGGCCGGACACAACGGCCGATGAACCACGTGCGGGATTTCTTCGACTGTATCCGGTCACGCCAACTCACGGTGGCGCACCCTGAAGTCATGTATCGGTCCATGAACATCTGCCTGGCTGCAGACATCTGCGAGCGATTGAAGCGGAACCTGAAGTTCGATCTGCGCCAGGCTGAGTTTGTCGGCGATCCCGAAGCCAACCGGATGCGGTCCCGCGCTATGCGTGCCCCCTACATGATCTAATTCAACTGAAATTGAGATGAGATTACGGTATTGCTGGATCTGAAGCTTGCAGGAGTGATTCAGTGAAGTGTATATGGAAAATCTCAAATTGACGGAGGGAGAATGTGTACTTGTCAAGGGCCAATGGGACCGTCATGACATCTGATCTATCCTATTGAAATACAAGCATTTACCTCCACGGACTTCTCAGTCGCAATTTCATCCGTTTTGTGATACAATCACACCCACAAATGAGTGTACACATGCCTTGGAGGAGGCTTGAATGGCTTTATGAACAAGAACTTGGACGTCATCACCCATGCTGTTACATTGATCATTAAAGCGGCCATCATGGCTGCCCGATTCTCAGGAAGAGTTCGTAAGCGAAGCCTCAAACGGCTTGCTGCCATGGACGCCGACACCAAAGACAAGGAAATCCTCTTTCTGAAAGACAAGGTCTACCAGCTCGAAATGCAGGTGTCGATTCTTCAGAAGCGGATTCAAAAGCGACAGAAAAAGCCGCGATACACGCTTCGAGAGAGACTGTTTATCCTCTGGCATATCGAGACCTTTGGGATAGCCAGACGAAAAGTGACAGAGCATCTAGGCGTCTCCCGATCCACTCTTTACCGTTGGCTCCATCAAATCAATGATACGAGCCACACCCGAATTCCAGCCAACAAAACACCTATGGAAATCGCAGTTCTGATCTGGGAAATCACGAAATCAAACATTGATTGGGGACGTGTTCGGATTGCCAATCAACTGGCATTGCTGAACATCTTCATTTCAGCCTCTACGGTTCGCAATATCCTCAACAGGCCCAAACCTCTAAAGCCTTATGGATTCCCCGTTGCGTCTACGAAAACGGAAGAGAAAATAGAGGCCAGATCAATTCCCGCCT
>DAOUUR010000586.1 GCA_030668045.1 bacterium | reverse complement strand
TCAGTCCGGATGAACTACCACCGCCGGACAGCGGTTCGCGCGAGCCTCTGATGCTTGAGAAATTTGTACCGGTACCGGAGCCGTACTTAAAGAGTCTGGCTTCCCGCACCCAAAGGTCCATTATGCCGCCTTCGTTGACAAGATCATCGCGCACCGACTGAATAAAACAGGCGTGCGGCTGGGGGTGTTCATAGGCGTTCTTCGCCTGCGACATCGTGTGTGTTTCCGGGTCAATAAAGAAGTGCCCGTTGGAGGCACCATCGATCCCATAAGCGAAATGGAGACCGGTGTTAAACCATTGGGGTGAATTCGGAGCTGCGATCTGATCGGCCAGCATGTAGCAGAGTTCGTCATAGAAGACGTTGGCGTCTTCAGCGCTGTCAAAGTATCCATACTTTTCTCCCCAGTGCTTCCAGCATCCAGCCAGACGGTGAAAGACCTGACGGGCGTCGGTTTCGCTGCCGAGCACGCGGTTACCGTCTTGGTCAATTACAGGGTTACCGTTTTCGTCGATCGTCGGCACTCCGGCCTTCCGGAAATATTTTTGTGCCAGGATATCGACCGCTACCGGCGACCATGTGTCGGGGACTTGAACATTCTCTGCTTTGAAAACTACAGAACCATCCGGGTTCTTAATTTCCGACTTTCGCTTCGCAAAGTTGATTCGACTATAAGGTGATTCACCCGCGCGGGTGAAAAATCGTGAAATCTGCAAGCAATACCTCCTGTAAGCTCTTCAATGCTGCCAAATCAGTATTAAGCGGCGTCAATAGAAACGACACTAATCCAGTCTGATTTGTTATCAATCCATGTTTTCCAATCTCGGAATTCTCGTTGTTGCGCTGCCGGGTGGTGGGTCAGGCGCATCCCTGGCGTTCGGCGCGGATACAATATATTGTGCCTGAGAAATCGCCCCCCACTAAAAATTGTGTTTTTCCTAACATTCTGCTATTCGATTGATAATCACAAATGTAGCTCCGCGCTTCGATCGCCCGAAGTTTCGCCTGTCGATTGCAGGCAAGAATATTAATAAATGGTGACGGCTAAGCTGTTGTTTGTTAGTGCGATACGGCTATAACGTATTTCAATAGCAACATGTTACTGGATAATTGTTGTTGTTTGTAACATAAATCGCTATTGTTCAGCCTGTTGCCACTAAACTAACAAGATACCCACAAGTTACTCACACCTGATGTGGGCAAAATCAACCCGAAAAAGTGGCGAAATGTGACACATTAAATAGTACAAAATTGAGGTGGCAGGATATGCCGATGAAAATCTCTGGAATTGCTCAAAATCGAAGGTGTAGGTATTTCGTGGATAGAGATCGTCGCAGGCATTATATTGAGTTGTTATGGAACTGATTGTTCTCTTTTTCAATTCTTTTATGGTTGGCTTCTCAGGCGCCATCATGCCCGGCCCGTTACTGGCAGTTGACATAGCCGAAACACCTCGGAGCGGATGGCAGACCGGGCCGGTTCTTTCGGTTGGACACGCTATCGCCGAGATTGCAATCGTTATTGTCCTCGCTCTTAGCGTGACGGCATTGAGCGAGAATTCGATTATTGTGCGGATCATCGGGCTGCTCGGTGGGCTGGCGTTGATCGTGATGGGCGCGATGATGGCGTGGGATATCCTTACACGCAAGATCAGCTACGATGCGGCCGGAAGCAAAACGGCGGGGCATAAACTGATCGGCAAAGGGATCACCGCCAGCCTGTCCAATCCGTACTGGTTTATCTGGTGGGCAACGGTAGGTTTGGCCTTTATCGTAGAGGCGAAGAAGTTCGGAATTGTCGGTCCGGTGGTTTTCT
>DAOUUR010000385.1 GCA_030668045.1 bacterium | reverse complement strand
TGACGATAGCGACACCACTACCGACGAGCAGGTAGATTGGGATACTTTTCTCGGCGAGGACGAAGACACTTACAAAGTCCGGGAACAGCGAGAACAAACTGACGACAGGTTTGAAAGTTCCGCCGCAAAAGTTCCCAACCTCTATGACCACCTGACCGAACAACTCTCCCTTCTGAAACTCTCCGGCGAAGAGCACCTCATTGGTGAATACATAATTGGCAATATCGATCCTGATGGGTATCTGGCAATGGCAGTAGAGGAAATGGCAGAGGAGCTGTCTATTGAGATAGCCAAGATCGAAGCGGTTCTTGTTATGATTCAGCGTTTCGATCCCGCCGGTGTCGCTTCCAAAGATCTGAGGGAATCGTTGCTCCTCCAGCTTCGAGACCGCGGTCAGGAAGGCAGTCTGGCGTACCGGATCGTCCAAGAGTATATTCAGGACCTTGACCGCAAATCAATGCATCAAATCGCCAAGCTCATGGGTATTACCGCCGAGCGTGTCCAGGAGGCTTTAAGCGTCATAAAGACACTTAACCCTTCCCCTGCTCACGGCCGTTTTGATCCGGGCGCGGCGGCAGTTGTGCCCGATCTGGTGGTAGAACGCAGTGGCGAAGATTTTGTGGTCTTTCATAATGATCGATACGTACCACAATTGCGGATCAACTCCAGTTACCGCACATTGATAAAACGTGGCTCAAAGTCATCACAGGACACCAAGAAGTATGTCCGCCAGAAACTCGAACAGGCCCGCTGGTTGCTTAACTCAATCAACCAGCGCCGTTCGACGATGATCCGTGTGATGGAGGCGATAATTAGTCGTCAGCGGGATTTCTTTGAAAAAGGTTCCGCCTTCCTTAAGCCGTTGATAATGGAAGATATCGCCCAGATGGTTGAGATGAACGTCGCCACCATCAGCCGTGTCTCCAGTGGAAAATACGTGCAGACACCGCTGGGCGTATATGAAATCAAGCACTTTTTCAATTCCGGTATTGCCCGGTCCGATGGCGAAGACATATCCAAGCATCTGGTCAAACAGAGAATTGAGGAAATTATCGACACTGAACCGCCCGAGAAACCGTTGTCCGATCAGGAGATTTTCAAGCGGCTAAACGAAGAAGGTATTAAACTGGCTCGTCGCACGGTAACTAAGTACCGTGAGGAGTTGAAAATCAAACCGGCCCGTCTGAGAAAACGGGTTATATAGAAATGGCCTCGGCTTGAGGCCCGGAAAGACCAGCCATAGGATGGTGCTGGCAGATGAATCGAAATCTAAGTCTCGATAAGATAGGCACAACCGAAGCAACCGCCGTAATCTCTGCCGAATGGAGATGTCAGGTGGATAGCCCTCCGGCCCTGAACCAGGGCCCGATCCAATCCTTGTCGCTTACCTCGCAGAATCACAGTCGTTGCTTGTTGGTATGCCCATCTTATCCCGACACTGAACTCATAGTTGAACCGTGTGGAAAGGAGGCACAATGCTCAAGAGGATAACCGCTCGACATTTTGATCTGTCGGAGGAAATGAAAATCCAAGCTGAGCAGGAAATGGATGGCCTAACACGCTATTTTGAAAATATCGTGTCAGCTGATCTGATCCTCGATTTAGAACGCCACCGGCGCAAAGCCGAACTCAAAGTCAATGTCTACAACAACACTATCACCGGTTCCGGCGATACCGATGATATGTACAACTCGATTTCCGTCGCTGTCGAAAAGGTCAAGACACAACTGAAGAAGTATAAGGGAAAGCTCAAGGACAAACGGCCCGAAGAAATTAGCGAGGTGAAAGACGAGCTTACCAAGCCTTCGACTAATGTGGACGAGGTAGATATCTAAGCACAACGCTGCAACCGTAACAATTCAAGGCCCGTTTCCAACCGAGACGGGCCTTTTGTTTGCACCGCCGTACGGGTCGGTCGGTCATCAGTCCACGCCTAAGTATTCTTCAACGAGAAAGCAGTTCATCGCTGCTTCGTGATTAAGACCGCCGATTGCTTTCCCTGACAAACGATTGTTGCTATCAAGCTCGATATAAAGATGTTCGGTAAGTTCCGAATGTGTCGGATCAATCGACTTGAGACGATCATCTATTTCTCTCCGGTTCAGTGAAGTACGAATCATGCAGAAGAGCTGCGGGTTCTCACCTCGAAAGATTTCTCTGGCGTACGCCAGCGGTGTTATCTCGTAGTCGTCTTTGGTGAGAGTAAGTTCCTCGGCGATCTCGGCTCCGAGCGATGCGTCAATCAATTCTCCCAGCGACTGGTACCCTTCGACAAAGTCCACCGATCCTGCCGCTGCCGGGCCGATTGTACCCTCAAGCGACGCCAGCCGAGAGGCACGCCTGACCACCATCAGGGATGTTTTGTCTGTCTCTGCGATCACGATCACACCGCAGACACCGAGAGAAAGAGCCAGCGGGTTCTCGGCAATATCGTGCGATTGACAAATGCGGTTGTAGTAATTTCGCAGAGTGCCACCTTCGTCGTGGAATAACTTGTCGGAAAGATCAAGCGCAAAACAACTTCCGGCCAGATCGCGATAGCTCGCCTGCTGAATACATATTCGAGGACGATCTGTGTTGAAATCACAGCCAACCAGTTTCGTCACCGGAGGGCCATCGTAGAGACGACCTTGATCGGAAAGCATCTTCGCAACTTTTTGAGCGAAGGCGGCGATTTTGGGATCGGACAACTCAAAGCAACCGGGAAGATATTCAATCGCCACCCGGTCGGGGTTGATCGAACCATCACCAAAAAACCGGACGATATCACAGTAGCCCGAATCGTGTTGTCGATCAATGCCGACAGCGGTTTGGCCGGATTCGATCTCATGTTGAAATTCTCTGCTGTAGAAATCGGAAAACTTGTCGTAGTCGAGATACTTCATAGGCATCTACGCCAAAAAGAGCAACGCCACTCCTACAAGCGCCACTAATGCACCAAGGAAACCACGAACCGTCACTTTTTCTCGATAGTAGAAAATCACAAGCGGCAGGATCATCACCGGCGTCATGGCATTCAAAGTTGCAGCCACACCGGCGGCGATCAACGAAACCGCAATTAACGACAACCAGACACCGAGAAACGGAC
>DAOUUR010000220.1 GCA_030668045.1 bacterium | reverse complement strand
GTCATAGTGATTATCGTAATTATCAAGTTAGTTAGCATTAACTACCCAAGAGAGTTATGGCAGTAAGAACGAATCGGAAACAACAAATTGTAGAGAAAGCATCCGAGTTATTTGGCCGCGAGGGTTATGATGCTGTCTCGATCAAAATGCTGGCTAATAATGCGCCAATCTATGCTCGGGGGCTGAAAGTAAAATGATATCATTCTGGATGAAATATGTGACATACAAGAAAAATCTAAATACCAACCCAAAGAGTGGAGACTTCACTATGCTGTACAACAAGAACGGCCCCGCCGCCAGGAGACTGCGGCCGGTGTGGCTCGGTCTATCAGCAGCTCTGGTAGCATTGTTCCCAATGGTGGTTCTGGCTGTTGGAGCGGACAAGTGTGCTGAGTGTCACGAAGAGGTTGTCGAAGCATTCAATCAAACTTCACACGGAGTCTATTTCTCCGGTGATGCGGGTGAGGCGGATGCCTGTGCATCATGCCACGGTTCCGGACTGGCTCACATAGAAGAAGGTGGCGATCCGGAGCTGATCATCAACCCAAGCACGCATGATCAATTTGGCGACCGCGAACTCTGCCTGAACTGCCATAACGATCGGCAGTACGACGACTGGTCGTTCTCGGCCCACGCCGGGGCCGATGTTGGCTGTTCATCATGCCACACTGTGCACAGTAATTTTGAAAAATCACTAAAAAGCTCTACACCCAAACTTTGCTACGATTGCCATCCTGACGTGAGAGCAGCCGTTTCTATGCCTTCGCATCATCCTATCGCTGAAGGTAAGATGGAGTGTCAGGACTGTCACAGCATTCATGGTGGTCAGGCTTCGTTTGCAATGGAAGACCGTTCACGAGAGCTTTGCTTCAGCTGCCACGCTGAGATGGAAGGGCCGTTCATTTATGAACACGCCCCCGTCGTGGAAGATTGCGGTGTATGCCACCAGCCACACGGATCAGTGGCCGACAATCTATTGGTTCAATCGGAACCAACCCTGTGCTTGAGTTGTCATGCTATGCACTTTCACACAATCGGGGAAAGTGTTCCCGGCGACTTTGAAACACCACAGGCTCCGGAGCGAGCGGGTACTTCGACGCTTGATTCCTGGAAATCCGGCATGCTGACCAAGTGCACTCAGTGCCATACCGGCATCCACGGTTCCGATATGCCTTCACAGGCAATTTCAACCGGCGGTAACGCCCTGACCAGATAGGAGAGAATGACAATGAAGAAAATGATATCGATTTTCAGTGTCGGTCTGCTGATTCTCCTGTTGCCAGTGGCATTAGTCGCTGAGGAAAATGGCGGAACCGATAAATACTCACTCTGGATCGGCTCTCATTATACCGATTTCACCGACTATACAAAGAGTGTCGGCGAGTACAATCTTGGTAATAATGAGTGGCTGCCGGAGTTGGGATTCAAGTACCTGTCCCAGCGGGATAACAGCATTTACACCCTGTATGGACACTACTTCGATAAGAACAACGTGTGGGGTAAGATCAATACACGCGTTGGTGATAAGTTCACCGGTGAGTTCCAGTACCGTTCCCTGGTCAAACAGATGGGACAGGACCTATTGGTGAATGCAGAAGCTCGTGAATGGCTTCCCCCTGATACGGGCGGCAAGATTCTCACCCATGAGATCACTGATCCGGATGCCGATTACAAAACACATCGCCAGGAATTCACCGGCAAGATGAGTTTACTCGTATCGCACAAGAACAACGTGCGACTGATAGCCGCTCACCGCACAATTCTCAAGAGCGGTACGGAGCAGAAGATTGCTTCTACTCACTGCTTCAGTTGCCATCTCACTTCGAAAACGGCTAAAGTCGACAACCGGACTCATCAATTTGAAACCGGGGTTGACGCTACTGTCAAGAAGTTTGACGTCGGTTACCGGCTCGCATACCGCATCTTTGAAAATAATGCTCCGGATGCGTCGGCTTATTGGGACCCGGCCAAACATCCTGTTTCTGGTGGTGCCGCAAGTGAGTTCGCATCCCGTGTAATCTATCAGGATGCTACTCTGCCTTTCGATACCTATCCGAAGACGGAGAAGATGTCGCATAAAATGAAATTGAAAGGCGATTTGGGCAAAGGGTATTTTGCCGGAACATTGAATTATAGCAAGGCAAAAAATAAATCCACTAATCTGGCCACTACTGCCTGGACCGGTGCCGCCAACTATACTATGCCGATTAATCCGAAAACACGGCTGATTGCAAAAATCTATGGTGCTCGGCTTCGTAGTGATGACCCATGGATCGACCTTCCCACGTATCGCGATGGCGCTATCGATGGTAACTTCATGGATTTCGATTATCGACGGTATTCGTCACAGGATCGAATTGAGGGACGTATCAGCGCCGAAGTTATCACGCGTCTAACGCCGCAAATGAAATTAGCGATTCTGGCCGGGTACACGAAAATCGATCGCTACGATTATCCCATTGTCGGCGAAGGAACCGAAACCAACAAACTGACCGCGCAGGCTAAGATGTATTATCGGAAAGGCCTGAAATATACTGCTTTCCTGAAATATCGTTTCGAGAGTATCTCCGATCCGTTTGTCTCGGGTTTTGGTCTGTTCGAGGCTGCGGGTTACCAAAACCCGTTGCTCGACCCACTGGTGCCAACTTCTAACTGGGTGTTCTATTTCCAGCGGGAAGCCTTGCGCTATCAGAGTGTTACTTCACAGCCAACTCAGGTTCACAAATTTGAGTGGCGGTCAACGTATCGACCCAGCAATAAGTACTATGTCATGCTTGGAGTAAAAGGTAAGCTGGATAAAAACAATGACCTTGACTCACTTGATGTCAAACACCTTTCGATCCAGCCACACGTCAACTTCAATCTGATGCCTGACCCAGCCTGGGTGGTTACAGCCGGGTATTCGTATAATTTCGATAAATCGAGAGTGCCACTTGCGGTGGCCCTCTTCGATGGCTGAGGTGGCCACGTGTTCCGCGACCCCGTTGGGGACGCAAGACATTATGGTTCGATGTACACCATGGCCGACTACAAGTCGAAAGTACACAATATCTATTTTAATGCTAACTACGCTGCTACTGAGAAAATGCGCCTGTTTGGCACTGTTACCTACAATATGGCCGAGGCAGCGTTGGATGAAGTGCTGATGCCGGATGTATCCGACCGACTGGTCAATCCGGCTATTATTCCCGGTGGAGTTGATTTAACCCACGCCAATTTTGACTTTGAAGGGATGCCTGCCTACTCCGATTTCGATTACAAGATGCTCAGCTTCCAGTTGGGCCTCTCGTACAAGATCACTCCGACCTTAACCTTCACTGCCGATGGTAAGTACGCCGATCTGACCGACGATGCCGGATATGTATTTGGCAACGAGACCGGTTCCTTCTATGTGATCAGGAGCGGATTTAAAGTGGACTTCTAAGCAATTCAAGATATTTTTACTCTTGTTTTGTGTGTATGTAGGTGCCGTCTTCCCTTCCGGGGAGGCGGCACTGCTTGTGAAAAAGAGTACTTGTTTTATCCTGATAGAGGTCTATATTGACCGGATATGTTTTTGAACCGTATACCGGTTTGGCGTAAGATAAGGTGCATGGAGTACCATACAAAGGCAGTGAGCTACCTCACCTAATGCACATTGAGGATATGAAGGTGGCGTATTCTTCGCCTGCTACTCGGTAAGTGAATACGGCAAGACCGAGATAGATCAGTTAGTTTATGAGAATGGCCAATAGAACATATATTGAAAGGCAAACCAGATGAAACGTAACTTCCTGTTAGGATTTCTCATATTGGTGCTGATGTGGGTCCCGGGCTTCTCTCAGGATGATGATGATTGCCTATCCTGTCACGAAGATCAAGACCTGACCGGTATCAACCTGAGAAACAAAGAAGTGTCCATGTTTGTTGCTGCGGACGCTATCTCGGGATCAATCCACGACGGTATGAGTTGTATTGACTGCCATACTGATCTGGATGGCGTTGACGATTATCCCCATCTCGAGGAACTGGCTCCGGTGGACTGCGCATCATGTCACGAGGATGCAGCCGAGGTTTACGTCAAACACGGCCGATTAGCTGTCGGTACCGATCCGGATATCCCCAGTTGTGCCGATTGTCATGGAAAACATAACATTCTTCCCAGCACCGACAGAGCATCCTTGGTCAGCCCCGAAAATGTTCCCGCAACATGTGGAAGCTGTCATGAGGACCCCGAGCTGACCACAAAACATGATATTCTCCGTGGTGGTGCCATTTCGATTTTTATGAATAGCGTCCATGGCCGGGCCATATCGGGTGGCGTCCTGCTGGCAGCCTCATGTAATGATTGTCACTCAAAGAGCGGGAGTGCGCACGAGATATATGGTCCATCAGACCCACAATCTACGATTAATCATTTCAATATCCCCAAGACTTGTGGCAAGTGTCACTCGACTGTTGAGCAGGAATTTTGGGCCGGTATCCATGGAAAGCTCGTAGCGCGCGGTGAAACAGATGTTCCTGTTTGCACTCAATGCCATGGTGAGCATGGAATTCTTCCAAGTTCCGACCCTCGTTCTCCGGTAAGTTCTACTCGGGTAGCTGAAGCGACGTGTTCCCCATGTCATGAGTTGGCCAGCCTGAATGAAAAGTATGGATTGCCGACCGGACGGTTAAAAACCTGGTATGATAGTTACCATGGACTCAAGAGCAAAGCTGGTGACGCTACAGTAGCCAACTGTGCCTCGTGCCATGGTGCCCATCTTGTTCTTCGAAAGACTGATCCCAAGTCATCGGTTTACCCGGACAACCTACAGAAAACTTGTGGGGACTGTCACCCCGGTATCTCTCCAACTATGGCAGCCACGCCAATTCATGCCCCCCCCGGCATATCTCAAACGCCAATCGCGAATGTTGTAAAAAACATTTATGTCATTGCAATAGTCATCATTATTGGATTGATGGTTATCCATTGGCTCATTGATCTCCGCAAGCAGATCAAACTGGTTAGAAGCCTGCCTTCAATAAGACGTATGACATTAAATGAAGTCTGGCAGCACACTTTCCTTATGACTACTTTCATTGTGCTTGTTATCACTGGCCTGGCGCTTCGCTATTCCGAAACAGCCTGGGTAAACCTAATGTTCGGGTGGGAGGGTGGTTTCCCGCTTCGAGGG
>DAOUUR010000596.1 GCA_030668045.1 bacterium | reverse complement strand
GCGCTTTCCAATTTGTCAATCAGACGAGCGGCCCGCTGATAACCGATACCGAGCCTGCGCTGCAACAACGACACCGAACCCTGTTTGTGTCGCACGACCACTTCGCACGCCTCTTTGAAGAGTGGATCGCCAAAATCAACTTCCCGTTCGGTGCTCTCGCCGGATGTCTGTGAAATCCCCTCAAGGGCAAACATCTCAAGGCCATGAGCGTTTATCGCCTCGACAATCGAAGTCGTTTCTTCAGACCTTACATATGCTCCATGGATTCGAATCGGCTCCGGTTGTCCGGGATACATAAAGAGCATGTCACCGTTGCCAAGCAGTTTCTCAGCGCCATTGGCATCAATGATGGTGCGAGAATCTACTTTAGAGGACACCTGAAACGCCATGCGTGCCGGGAAGTTGGCTTTAATCAACCCTGTGATAACGTCAACCGATGGTCGCTGAGTGGCCAGTATCAAGTGGATGCCAACAGCTCGTGCCATCTGTGCCAGGCGCGTTATCAATAGCTCGGTCCGGGACGAATTCCCCGACATCAACATGTCGGCCAACTCGTCAACCATGATGACGATATACGGTAGCTGTTGTTCGGGATTGTCCTGTTTGGCGTTGAAGTCTTCGATATTGCGAACCGAAGCATTGGCCAACTGTCGATAGCGCTTCTCCATCTCGGCTACAGCCTCAGCCAAAACTCGCTCGGCACGCTTCGGCTTGGTTACTACCGGTCGAGCCAGATGCGGAATACCGGCATAGATCGACAGCTCCAGCATCTTGGGATCAATCATGATAAATCGGACCTGATGGGGATGCAACCGGTATAGCAACGAGGTCACCACCACATTGATACAAACTGATTTACCCGATCCGGTCGCTCCGGCAATCAGCAGATGAGGAAGCTTGGTAAGGTCGCAGACATACGGTCGCCCGGCGGTCGTTTTGCCCAGAGCCAGCGGGAGGATAGCCTTTTTGTCGCTGTAGGCCTCCGAAGTCAGGATATCCTTAAGATAAACGATTTGAGCATTGCGGTTAGGTATCTCTACACCAACCGCCGCTTTGCCGGGGATCGGAGCGATTATCCTGATCCGTTTTGCCTTGAGGGCCAGCGCCAGATCATCGGAAAGATTGACAATCTGGTTGATCTTGATTCCAGACGCCGGTTTGAATTCATACCGCGTAATAACTGGTCCGGGGAACTTCTCTATGTTGCCCTCGATTGAAACACCGAACGTCTCCAGCGTCTCGCGGAGCGCCCGTGCTGTCTGGGTGAGTTCCTCGCCCTGGACTGAAGCTCCCTCGTTGGGGTTGTCTTTCAGCAGGTCGAGAGTCGGGTAACTGTATTCAATGGACTTGATTTGCAGCGGCTCAGCCGGTTTCACCAATGTGGCCCGCCTCCTGCCTCTTGCTGGGGATGGCCCGTCAGTGTCGATCACCAGTCTGTCTGATGCTGCCGGAGCTCTCTCGGTGGCGGTGGCATACTCAGGGCTGTCGTCGGTTTCATCTTCGGTGAATTCATCATCGTCGTCGCTAGTACTTCTCCGCTCAAATAAGGAACCAACCCACCTGAAAGAAAAAGCTGCCGCCAGTGACCTCCACAATGTGCGCAGGAAATCGGTAATCGCGTCGGCCCGGGGCAAACACAACTCAAGCGAGAATATCTGTGACAACGATGAAAAAAGAATCAGCAAGATCAGGATCAATCCGCTGAGCACTATATACGACCCAAGTTCACCGACCACTCTCAG
>DAOUUR010000225.1 GCA_030668045.1 bacterium | reverse complement strand
GTCGCTCTGGCCGAAGAGACCGGGTTTGCATCGATTGATGTCGAAGAATATCTCAAGACCGATGTCTCCGGCTACGAATACTATCTCAAAGGCAAAACTTACTATCACCCCGGCAAAGCCGAGGACATGGAATTTGCCATCAAGATGTTCAAAAAAGCGCTGGAAATTGACCCCAATTTTGCGCTGGCCCATGCAGGGTTGGCCGATGTGTATGCCTTCCAGTACTCAGCCTTCTATGTGCGTACACCGGAAAGAATTGCCGAAGCATGCCAGGAAGCCCAACTGGCAATCGAAAGTGATCCCAAATTGCCTGAAGCACACCGGTCGGCGGGTCGCTGCCATATGTTCCTTGGTGACAATGCCGAGGCGGAAAAGTCGTTTCTCAAGGCCGTGGAGATTAACCCCAAGTATGCTATCGGATACCGTACCTTGGCGTGGTTGAAGGTCATGTGCGGAGACATGGACGGCGCAACTTTCTGGGCGAAAAAATCGCCGCAACTGGCTCCCACTGACCTGGAAACACTGCTGCTGCTGAGTATTATCAACATAGACCTTCGCAAGTTCACTCTGGCGATGGCTACTCTCAAGCGAGCTATTGAACTTGGCCCCGATTATGGTCGCGCTTACTACAATCTCGGTTCGGTTTACCTCAAGTTGGGTGTTCCGGACTTGGCTCTCGACAATTTCCTGCTGGCTATTAAGTACAAGGGTGATCCCAACTGTTTCCTTGAGGCAGGTTTCATCTATTTGACATCTGGTCGTTACGATGAGGCTCGTTCCAAGTTTGATGATTCGGTTCAAGCCGGATATCTGGCTTTCATCGCTCTCTATTTTCTCGGCTACCTTGAAAAGAAAAGACACAACACCGAGGAGGCCACCCGCTATTTCCACAATTCTATAGAAGCCGGCAGAAAGTTTGAAAGTGACAGCGAGGACAATCCGTATGTTCGAGCCTATCACGCATTGGCTCTCGCCGGTTTGGGTGAAAGAGAGCAGAGCCGGGCTATTCTCGATAAGCTGGCGGTCGTAGCTGATCACAACGGAGAAGTACTGTACAATATCGCGCGCGGATATGCCCTGCTCGGCGATCTGGAGAAAGCCGAGGAATATCTTACCCGGTCGACTTCAGAATATGCTGGCCCGACCAAGAAAGAAATAAACATCGATCCCCACTTCGACTTCCTTCAGAATTGATCACCGTAATCCCGTAATGAGTCAGCCCATCGGAGCCCCCAATCTTTTCCTGGAAGAAACTGTCGCCACCTGTGTATTCACCACAGATAATTACTGAAAAAAGACAATTCAGTCTGGAGGTGAAACATGGGTATGAGATTCCAAAAAATCTGTTGGTCGGTTGTTATCCTGCTGGCAGGGGTTGCTGCAATTTTGTCGGCGCAGCCAACCGGCATTCTACAGGGCGTAGTAACGGACAAAAAGACGGGCGAGCCGGTGGCGGGCGCAGCGGTGGTTGTTGTCGGCACAAATCAAGGCAGCTACACGCATCTTGATGGATCATTTCTGATTGAAGATGTCCCGGTCGGAACGCATACCGTCAGGATCGACCATTTCAAATTCGAGACGGCGATTGAAAGCCGAGTCACTGTTCTGGCCAATTCATCAAGTCCCCTGACTATTGAGCTGGTCCGAGTTGAACCGTTACCACTCCCCTTTGAATACGACAAAAAACGAGGTCCGGCATTAGGTGTACCGGATGCTATGATCATGGCAGGAGAGGTCCAGCTCAACGACATTGGTGCCCAACAGAGCCATAAGGGGCGAGCATGCATTCCCCCAATCAGCCATGGCCGTAACTTCCCGCCCGCTCACGGCGGTAACAGCATCGTCAATGGAGAACCGTACGATGCGATGTTCTTCAAGAACTACGGCGTCAATCCTTTTGTTGATACTGAGGATGATCACCTCTCGACTTTTGCCGTCGATGTTGACGATGCTTCATACATCATGGCGCGCTCGTATCTCGACCGTGGTGCTATGCCGCCACACGAAGCGATCCGCACCGAGGAATTCGTCAACCATTTCAACTACCATTACACACCACCCACCGATGCACCGTTTGGCGTGATTCTTGAAGGGGCGACCGCTCCATTCGGACCAGCCAATTCGCTGTTGCTGAAAATCGGGATAAAGGGTCGCGAGATTCAACCGGAAAACCGGAAAGATGCCAATCTCGTTTTTGTCGTTGATGTCTCCGGCTCAATGGCCCGCGAAGATCGACTTGGTCTGGTCCGGAAAGCTCTGCGCATGCTCGTCGACGAACTGACGCCGCGGGATCGTGTCGGGATCGTTGTCTATGGATCAAGAGGGCAGATCGTTCTGGAGCCGACTTCCACGGAAGAAAAGAGTCGGATCGTGGCCGCCATTGAATCTCTACAGAGCAATGGTTCCACTAATGCCGAAGAGGGTCTCAGGCTCGGCTACGAGATGGCCGAACGTTCGTTTGAAACCGGTAAGATCAACCGCGTCATTCTTTGTTCCGATGGCGTGGCCAATGTTGGTCGGACCGGTCCGGAGGACATTCTCAAACAGATCAAGAGATTTGCCGAGATGGGTATTACGCTTTCGGCGATCGGTTTTGGGATGGGCAACTACAACGACATCCTCATGGAGAAACTCGGCAACAAGGGTAATGGTCACTATGCCTACGTTGATAATCTGAGTGAGGCCAGACGTATCTTTGTTGAAAACCTGACCGGTATGCTTCAGGTGATTGCTCGCGATGTCAAAATTCAGGTCGATTTTGATCCTGAGGTGGTGCGCAGCTATCGTCTGCTCGGGTACGAGAACCGCGATGTTGAGGACAACAAGTTCCGTGACGACAAAGAGGACGGTGGTGAAATTGGCTCCGGTCATTCTGTGACTGCCCTCTATGAAATCAAACTGCAGAAGGAATCAAATCCGATCGATCTTGGCACAGTCTTCGTTCGATACAAGAGCCCGGATGGGAAAACTGTTGCCGAAATTGATCGCGCCATTTCGATGGGACAGTGCCGCGCATTATTCACGACCGCTACAACCGAATTGAAGACTGCTGCTATCGCAGCCGAATTCGCCGAGATACTACGGAACTCATACTGGGCGCGTGGCTCCAAGCTTGATGATCTCCTCGCTATCGCCAGCACTCTCTATGTCGAGACCAACTCTACAGATCTTCTGGAACTGATGCATCTGATCTCCCGCGCCGACGGTCTCAAGCAGATCGCTGAGAAATAACCGGTTTCTCTCCAACGGAAAACGGGTGATGATCCTGGGACCATCACCCGTTATTTATATCAGTAGCAGAATGTCAGTCGGTTCACGACAGGTCGCCGTTACTCTCAATCAACCCATCTTTGAGGCGAATAACGCGCTCGGTCCCCTTGGCAATGTTGACATCGTGCGTGATGATAAGGATCGTTTTGCCCGCCTCCTTCAGTGACTCAAAGATACGAACAATTTCCGCTCCGGATTTGCTGTCGAGGTTTCCGGTTGGTTCATCGGCCAGAATAATCTCCGGTTCATTGGCCAGAGCACGGGCAATAGCAACACGCTGCATCTCGCCACCGGACATTTCAGTTGGCTTGTTGCCGATCTTGTCGGCCAGACCAACGCGCGAAAGGACTTCCATCACTCGCTCCCGACGTCGCTTACCGTTCATACCGGCAAATAGCAACGGCACCTCAACATTTTCAAAAGCGGTTGCATACGGAAGGAGATTGAATGCCTGGAAAACAAAACCGATTTTCTTATTGCGGATATCGGCCAGGTCATTGGAAGAGAGTGTCCTCACCGGACGTCCATCAAGATGAAAATCACCGTCGGTAGGAATGTCGAGACAACCGATGATATTCATCAGTGTGGATTTGCCCGACCCCGAAGGTCCAACAATGCCAACGTACTCACCGGTACGGATATCAAGATCGATACCTTTGAGGGCAGAGAACGTCACTTCGCCCATAGTGTAAACTTTGGTAACACCTTTCATCTTTATCATCGAAAAAAACTCCTCACTTGCACGTCAATATCAGAACTGTCTTACTCATAGCGCAACGATTCCACCGGGCTGACCGAAGCCGCTTTCATGGCCGGGAAAAGACCTGAGATCAAACCCATTATTCCAAGAATTGTAACAACAATAATACCGATCTCCAGGGAGATCGTTGGTCGCCCCATCATGTCGAGCACATCAGATTGAATCGGCACTCTCTTGAACGCCTCGGTGAGCACGTAGCTCAACGACATACCGCCGAACCCGCCAAAGAACGTAATGATCAAAGCCTCTATCAAAAATTGTGTCAGGATGTATGACTTACGGGCACCCATCGCCATCTTGATGCCGATCTCGCGGGTACGTTCCTTAATCGAGACATACATGATGTTGGCAACGCCGACACCGGCAATCAGCAGCGTCAAACCACCGATTATACCGAGGAATATCTTGACGCCCACCAATATCATATCAAATTGCCTGGCACCTTCGACAGTATCCCACAATGAAAGAGCGCGGTCATCGGTGGGATCAAATTTGTATCTCGCCCCCATAGCTTCGAAAACCTGCCGCTCAACTTCCTTGTTGTCGGCCTCGGGCGTAAGCTGATAGACGATGTCGTTCAGCCATGGGTCGCCGTAGATAGCTTCAAATGTTGTCAGCGGGATGGACAACTTATCTTCATCCATTCCGGAATAGTTGCCCATCTGCATTTTTTCCTGCATCACTCCAACTACCGTGAACGGGATCGATCTGATCAGAATCTGCTGACCGATCGGGTCCTCATCATCAAACAACCGTTTCTTGATCTCCCACCCGAGGAAGACAACCCGTCGCTTCAATTCGATATCCAGATCATTGACCATTCTCCCACCCATGATCGGGATGTAGTTGCGCATTTGTTCGTAATTTGGTGTTACGCCAATGACGTGTTCACTTACTACCCGGTCGCCCCGTTCCACTCGCTGGCTCCAGCGATCCATCTCGCCGCCGATTCGCTGTATCCCCGGAATTTTCTTTCGCAGAAACTCAATATCTTCCGTAGCGAGATGAGTCCGCCGACCTTTACCCATACCTTTGTACGGTATCGATGTTTGCCCCCCCCACATCACAACAATGCGGCTGCCCATCCCTTT
>DAOUUR010000229.1 GCA_030668045.1 bacterium | reverse complement strand
TAGCCGATCCGGGCCGCATTGGGGATCGCCTTGTCCAGATTGGCTCCGAGCATGGCGTACTGGGAGCGATGAGCCTCGTCGGTCATCACCAGGATATGCGGGCTGGCATTTAACTCCGGAAAGGTTTGCGTCAAGTCCGCCTCGCGGAATTTATGGATCATGGCCATCACTAGATCCGAAGAATCCGAGAGCAAGAGTCCTTTAAGGATGCGGATGCTGCCGGCCACCTTGACGGAAAACCCGATGCTCTGACTGGTTTCCGAAAGCTGCTGCTCCAATTGGGTTCGGTCGGTGACAAAGACCACTTTCCATTTGGACAAGGTCGAATGGCGATACATCTCCCGCACCATAAACATCATGGTCAGCGATTTGCCAGAGCCCTGGGTGTGCCAGATGATGCCGCTGCGTTCCCGGGGGCTCTGGCCGTCAAGCAATCGCTTTACGGCCAGCTTGACGGCGCGAAACTGCTGATAGCGGCCCACGATCTTGATGGTCTCGCCTTTGTCGTTGGTCGAAAAAAGGGTGAAGGTGCGGATCAGATCGAGCAGGTTGTTGCGGTCGAGCATGCCGGCCACCAGGCGTTGCTGGTCGTTGGGACCACTGGCGCCATGTTCCAGATCCTCAACAGTGCGGGGATAGGGATCAGCCCAGCGGAAAAACAGCCGCTCGCTGTGGGTGGTGATGGTGCCGAATTTGGCCTGCTGGCGGCAGGTGGCGACCACGAACTGGTTGTAATAAAACAGCGGCGCACTGCCTTCACCCTTGGCCCCTCGCTGCTCGCTGTAACGCAGCATCTGGTCGATGGCCTCGACCATGGGGTCCTTGACTTTTGGCGATTTGCATTCAATCACCACGACCGGCAGTCCATTTAAGAAAAGCACGATGTCCGGAATAATGTGGTGCTCGGTGCCTAAGATTCGCACCTTGAACTGGCAGACCGCAATAAAGCGGTTGTTGTCCCGGTGCTTGAAATCGATAAAGTGCACCGTGGGGCTCTTTTCGCCCGTTTTCCGATTCTCGCTGATGCTGGTGTTTTCCAGCAGCAGATTCAGGACATGGCGATTGTTTTCGATCAGGCCGGTGCCGGGAAAGCCGGCAGTGAGCTGCTTGGCCACCTCTTCAACCTGGTCATCTTCCAGCCAGGTATTGATGACCTTCAACTGCTCGCGCAGCACCGCTGGCATCACCACTTCGGTAAAGCTATCCCGGTGGCTGTCGGCGTGATGCTGCTTATTATCGAGGTCGATGATCTCCCAGTCCAAGCCGTCAAGCTGATCGAGCAGCGGCTTTTCTACATGGTTGCGCTCGTCGAGTCTTAGGCGGGCTGTCTGATGATTTAAATCCGAATTCATTGTTCGTATCGAGTCTCCATGTAGGGCGTCCTCACTTCGTATCCCCTACCAACTTGTGAAAGGTCTTGACCCATTCCTTCCACAGGCGATCAAAATCCGGCACGTCTTTCAGCATGGGCCCCAATCGGTTTAACCAGGCATTTTCGTTCCACTCGCGCAGCACGTCCGAAGTCAAGCTTGTAATATCAGGCTGCACCTCCCGAATACGGCACTTCTCATCAAAAAGAGGTTTTAGTTCTTGCCATGAAAAATGCTCTCTTGTTTTGCACAGGATATACCAGAGATCATATAAATCTCTCGGGCGTGGCCACTTTTTCTGCTGCTGAAGCAGAGATCTAAGCTTTTCCGCCACGATTTCTCTTTTGGAGTAAGCCGTGATCCCGAATGCCGAAAGGTCTGAATACCCCGGCGTAACTGAGCGATCAACCGCTTCATCAAGAATAGGCTCATCAAAGGTAAGATGAACTTTTACCTGCGGCAATCCCTGCCGTCGCGCCCCGCCCCTGTTGTACTCCATGGGAATCTCGATCTGAAAATCGCCCGGCACTGTCACGGGCTCCCGCATGGACAAGCGGACCCCTGATTCATGAAAAACCCATACGGCAACCGTATCGAGCAGGTGGAGCGATACCTCAAGGTTGTCTCCGCTATGCCTGCAACTGAAATCAATGTCCTCAGAAAACCGGTAACCCCTGTAATAGCAATGCCTTAAACATGTCCCACCCTTGAACACCCAGCCGTGGTCTTTGGCCCCTGAATGCGCCAATCCTGACAGAAGCCAGAGGATGACGTAGTCTTTTTCTGCCTGATCAAACCGGAGCCCTTCCTTTTCCGCCACACGATGCAGTTCGGCGGTTGTAATCATTTTTATATCTCCGCGTTTACCAGAAGACCCCACCTTCTGTTGTATTTCCCGTGCTTCGGCATGGTCGGATCAAGGGCGGAAAAACCGCGGGCACGAGTTGTCTCCGTGCGAAGCGCTTCGAGGTCTCCCAGTCCCAGCGTCTCCATTATAAACCCCAGACGTTTTGCCACAGCGGAGTTGCCGATTTTGGCTGCGTATTTTCTCAGCTTTTTCTCGTCCAGCATCTTCCAGGAACCCGTCAATGCCTTGGTAATCTCGCTTACTCCGCCTACGTAATGAGGAAGGTCCAGTCCGTCAATAATCGTTTTTTCCCGGTCGGTGACACTGAAAGGAATCTCGTCTATCCATTCCTTCATGACGCCGAAAAGCTTGTCCGGTTTCAGCGACACGATCTTGTAGGTCACTCCCAGTACATCGCCCGGTTGGCGGCGCACGGGGTGATCTGTCGCCACGAAGACCGTACGGGGAAGTTGTTCCGTCATGCCGTGATGGTTGAGGGCCGACCAGTAGGCGATCACTGCCGGAGAAACTAGCTCCATGGCGACCACAAACTCATGCAGTTGCGGCGAACGGTCTTCGCCGGAAGAAAGTGGAATAACGGCGAACCGCCCTCTGCGGATGCGCCTTATCCAGCCTTTACTTTGAAGCCGCTCAAGAAACTGAGGCGTCGGGGCACCCTTTGCATGCCCCAATATCTGTCGCGCCAAGGCAAGGCTGAAGGGGGGATGAGCACCTGCTTTGGCTAAAAATGCGGCCTCAATCTTTCCCAACTGGCCTCGTGTTATATTTCGATCGTCATTCATAGTCCCTACAGCCTATCTGTGTCACATATATTATAACATTTCGTCGACAGGTCAAGATATTTGTTGTAGCGTTCCCCATCCTCGGCAGTTATACGGAAATTCCGGATAACTGATTCCGGTACCAGTTCGCCCTCATCAAAGATATTTTTGATATGTTCGTTGATCGTGCGCACGTTTTTCTGGAACAGTTCCCCCATCCGCTTCTGAGTAAGCCATACGGTTTCTTCTTGCAGACGCACTTCCAGCCGCGTTTGTCCGTCCTCGGTCTGGTAGAGGAGAAATTCGGCGGATTCGGGTTTATTTTGCAATTTATCGCTCATTATGCCGATACCTCCTTGGCAGTAAACAGTGGTTTTCGACGTGGTTGCGTTCGTCGAGTTGAATGTGTTGGAAGGAGTTGATGCTACCGCTCATGGGGCCATCCTATTTAATATCAGTCCGGATTCCATCCCGCCGGTGGTGTTTTCCAACGGCCAACTGGTTGATCAGTGGCCATGTTCGCAGGCCTTTCGACAAGTTTGCGTGGGCTGATTTCGGCAAAGGCAATTGTGGCTTGCGGCTGACCATGGAGATGAAAAACCTGACGGTGGTACGTTTCACTAAATGGCATAAAGAAGCTGCTGCCTCCAAATTGACCATTATTAACAACGATAACCCCTTGGAACATGTGGTAGTGAAGCCCTTCAGACATGCGATCAAAAGTCCCGACATCGCGGTTGAGCGCACAAACAATGTAAAGGTCGCTTCGAGAGCGAAGGTCAGATGCAAGTGCCAAATCAGTAGCATCATAGCAAATGGACGCTGAGAGAACCAAGGGACGGTGAGTGTCAGTATCGCTGTGCCATTGATACTCAACCAACCATTGCACAGGCCTGAAGCTTTCAGGCGTAGGTGAAAAATTTGTCTCCGCTTCGGTGAGATTTTGCTTACCTTGTTCGATTCTGCGGATCTGAAAACCGGTTGCATGGCTCCATTGAGGGATCATCCAAAGACAGCTATTGATAAGAGGAGACCCTGGTAGGGAATGCTCTTGGTGATAGACTTGGCCGAACAGCACGATACATTTATGTGTCCGGATGAACGGAACGACTATTGGATCAATGTCGAGGGGATGTATCGCGAGTTCAGGAAACACGAGTAGGTCGATGACTCTGCCATCGGATCTGCCCTGCTGGCGGTGGGTATCCCGCACGCGCAACATTTGAGAGACGCCCTCGATCATCGCTGCCAAGTGGCCTCTCTGCCGAGATCTAAACATCGGATCATTTATTAGTTCGGGGTCATTGGCATGTGCGCTATAGTCATTAAAATCTGGGATGATTGATTGGACGACTCCGACTCGTAGAAGACGATCCCAAGGCTCTTTTGGTGGGCGCGATGGCCAGCTAGCTGTTTGTTCTAAAAAGGTTACAGAAGAAACTTCACCGCGTTGGATTCGCAGTTTTTCGAGTCTTTGTTTAACTTCGAATTTCAATTGAATCAGTTCTTTTTGATCTGTAGAGACTCCTGCCCCCGGCCAGCGGAGCAGTTGAAAAAGCAGCTCTTCAGTAAAAAAAGAGAGTGGTAACCAAGGCGGCCCGAATGCAGAACGGCCTTGGAAGCCAGAATAGCGTTGCTGTTCCCAATGAGATACAGGTTTTTTATATCGAAAATGCTGAAAAGCTTTATCGCTAATGAAATTTCCGTATAAATCATTTGATCCACGAAGAGCGAACCGAAGCAGTTGTCCGATCTGAGCCCTCTGCCGCTCTTCATATGTTTCGCACCAATCAGGTGGCTCGAATAGGTGAGCTGCCCGTTGCGCTGTGTTTATGAGACCAAAAGATGATGGATTGATTTTTCCAAACCGATACCCTTTTTGGAATGTCGTATTGCAGCTTATTTGCCATGGCGTAACAATTTCTTCAAATGACTCAACCGGCTGGCTTAAGAGCCATTCTGCAAGCCTCAAGAAGTTTTCCTCTTCGAAGAATGGGTTTTCCTGTTTGGCGGACAAAGCGGCCAAATTATTTTCAGGTTTGATGGTCTCGCTTAACT
>DAOUUR010000038.1 GCA_030668045.1 bacterium | reverse complement strand
CCTGCTGTCATGCCGATGCAGAGCAATCCGGCAAGGATATCGACTGGGGTATCGAAGCCATGGAAGCCGTCGTTCCCTCTATTATGACGCGGGACCTCCGAGAGGTGGAGCGACTATGGGGTAATGCTCTAGCGGCCGTGTCGGGTTGCCTCCGGGGTATGTTCCGCGCCGCACCTGGTAAGGAACTGATCTGCTCTGACTACTCGGCCATTGAAGCTGTGGTTATCGCGGCGATTGCCGGCGAGGAGTGGCGGATGGAAGTGTTCCGTACGCATGGCATGATCTACGAGATGTCGGCCGCCAAGATTATGAGCCTCCCGTTCGAAGACTTTGTAAAACACAAGAAAGAAACCGGTCAGCACCACCCGATGCGTAAGAAGGTGGGTAAAATTGCGGAACTCGCTGGTGGTTTTGGCGGCGGAGTAGGAGCGTACAAACGTTTCGGCGCCGACAAGTTTATGTCGGACGACGAGATCCAGAGCACCGTCACATCATGGCGCGTAGCGTCACCGATGATCGCGGGCGTATCACCTTACGACGGATCACGGGGACCCATGGGTTTATGGCACGGGCTGGAAGATGCAGCGCATGCGGCGGTACGAAATGTCGGTCAGTGCTTCTCTTACCGAGGGATCGCATATCAGGTACAGGATGCGGTGTTGTATTGCCGCCTTCTCTCAGGGCGCACACTGACATACATCCGCCCGCTGTTGCGCGTTGGCGAGACGCCATGGGGTTCACCGACGGACATTTTAAGCTTCGAAGGAGTGATGACGCCCAAGGTCGGTATGTCCGGCGGCGGCAAGTGGTGCCGCATGGACACATGGTACGGGCAGCTCGTGGAAAACGTGGTGCAAGCTACGGCGCGGGACATCCTCACCTACAACCTTCCGCGTCTGGAGGCCGCCGGTTACCCAGTGGTGCTCCACGTTCACGATGAAGTCGTGTCGGAGGTACCGGAGGGTTACGGATCGGTTGAAGAGTTTGAACAGATCATGGGCACCGCACCGCCTTGGGCCGCGGATTGGCCGATTAAGGCTGCGGGCGGATGGCGCGGAAATAGATATAGGAAGGACTAGATATGTGCGATGTAGACGAAGAGACCCGAATGCAAACGACGTGCCCTCTGGAAGAGCTGGAGGACACGAAAACCGACGCGGAAGGACGACCTTACCGGGTGCTGAGTGCTCAGTGCATTTGTGGCCGTGTGATGGGCAGGGTGGCGCAAGACGCTGATATGTTTACTTGCCCCGACTGCCACCACACGATGAAGATCGAACCGACCTCGGAGTTCAAACCGTCCAACCCGAAGGACGCTGTTGGGGTTCGTAAGGTGACTACGTTCTGCATTTCGACCCCCGTGGAGATGGAACTGGGCTTAGCAATGATGGAGGGCGGCCGGAAGTATGGGGTGTTTAACTACCGTGCCATCGGGGTATTAGGGTCCGTATACTATGATGCTGCGCGCCGACACATGAGCGCATGGAAGGAAGGGGAGGACATCGATCCCCACTCGGGGATTCACCACATCACCAAGGCTATGGCGTCTCTGGTCGTGATGCGCGATGCTATGATCTTCGGGTCGTTCACTGATGACCGCCCCCCTCCAGCGCCAGAGGGATGGATGGAGGATATGAACGCGAAGGCTAGCGCCCTTATCGACCGGTACCCTGACCGAGCGGAGCCTTTCACACGGGAGCGCTGCGAGAGGGATGGCAAATGCAAGGAGGAACAGGAATGAAAACGTACATACTTTTTTTACTGCTGACAACCACAGGGGACGTAACGGTAATCGATGAAAGGTTATCGTTTGGCAACTGCATGGTACAAGCCTCTGAATTACAGAAACAACAGCCTGTAGGTAGCGATAAATTATACGGCTGCTATACAAAGGGGGAGAAGTAGTGACCTTACGTATCATTACCGTACCATGGGAAGACGTACCTGTCACACCGCACATCTCGTTCAGCTACAAGTTCTGGGCAGTCTACAAATACTTTGGGATTAACGGGTATGTGGCGGGTGTGGCTGGGTTGGTCGTAGGTGTCGTGCTGCAATTTATGGGGGATGTATGATATTGCACAGCAAGTACAGCCTACCGGAAATGCAGGAAAAGATGGTGCTAGCAGTCATGGCTAGACCGTCAGTAAGCCGCGAAGAAATGGCGCAGCAGGTATACGGCGATAGACACAAGTGGCATGTACTGTGGGAGCAAAACCTCAAACAGCTTGCGGTTAAGGTGAGAAAAGCCTTGGCTGAAACTAAGTGGACGATAAAACTCACGTACCAAGGTAACTGGGTATTACTCACCAAGGCCGAGTTTGAGTATGCTAGGTGGCCCAAATGATTTTACTAACGTCCGTTAAACAGGAGCATGAAAAATGAGTGAAACAGCAGATCGTATTAGGCTTCAGATGTGCGTTGATTGTGCTTACTGGAACCGATTGCAACCGACTCGCGGAAGTTGTGACAGGTTCCCGCCGACCATCGCCCTTCATGGATATTCAACAGCCCAACATCCGACAACCTCCAAAAATGATCATTGCGGGGAGTGGGCAAAAAGAATGCCCGAAACGTCTGCACCGCCACCGCCACCACCGCCGACTAGAAGCGTAAACCCGACTCGCCCCACAACGTCCGATTCCGAAGGGGGCAAATCATGACCGAAACGAGAAATCTAACCGACCGACTGCGAGACCCTTATTGGGGCGAGACTTCCAACAAAGCGGTGCGTGTAGAGGCGGCAGACCGTATTGAGGAGTTAGAACCCCTAGAAGCCGAAAACGAACACCTACGCTTAACTGTTTTGGGGTTCGCGTTGCGGGACTATTTCTCAAATGATGCAGCCAAAGTAAAGGCGGCGGTGAAAGAAGATGCAAGCGAGGCCCTGTCATATATCGACGGGCCGCCACCACGCCCGGAACTGGTTGGGGCAAAGCCACTCGTTATGTATTTCGACAATGACAAAGACCGCCAAGAGATGATCGACGCGGTGGCAGAAGCCAAGCCGAACATGGTAGCGCTTCCAGTTGGCCCATTTACGTCCAATGGGAGCGTCACAAAATGAGCACCCCCGGAGTAGGCCACAACAGGCCCCCAAAAACAAAGTGGCGGCGTGGCAGTGCCTTTGTGAAATATCGGATCACCGGATTTGGCCTACACAACAGGCTTCGACACGAAGAGATTGTCGAGGTGGCAACGCAGCCGGATTACATCAAGCAGGTCACGTTGACCAGCTACATCGATAAGATTTTAGGCATGCCTGGTATCGTGGCCGTTAAATTTGAACTGAAACAAACGTCCGAAACCCGAACACCAACAGACGAACAATGCCCCTGCGGAAACGGCTACAAAAAGGGCGAATGTATTGTGTGTGCCAAGTAAACCAAGGGCATTCTACTTTGTAGTAATTTTATGGTGACGCGCCGTGGTATGGGTTTATGGTTTCGAGACAATAGGGCTTGACTGTTAAGCGTAACGTGTTATTGTTTAGCTTAACAACAACAGAAGGCTTTTTCAAAATGGCAGATACAACAACCGACCGAGTTAAGAAAAGCAACCAAGGCAAGGTCGATAGAGGGCTTCAATTAGTCCGTGTGTGGGTGCCAGTTAAGCTGGTTGATGAAATCAAAGCCGTGGCAAAGACATTGCGTGACAGCATTAAATAACGAGCCGCTATTGGCTCAAAACAAGGAGAAAGATTATGAATAAGCTATTGATTGTTACAGCTATCGCGCTTGGATTATCGGCTTGTGCTGAATTGGGCGCAGCGTTTGATGTTATGGATGCCATCACCACCCCAACAGATCGGGAGGTTTGCGAAAGTGACCTGCATAATGGTAAATGGATTGATGGCGCTTGCTATAGCGAGGCATTCGACATTGAAAGAGCATGCCGCGCTGGCGTTGTCAAAGATGGCGTTTGCTATGAGAAAGACCAGTAACCACAAAACGCAAACGAGGAATAACGATATGGAATTTATAGCACAATTAATCGGCTTCATAACCGTTACCATCTTAGGGCTTTGGTCTCTTGGGTGTGCCGTTGTTGGGTCATATGTAAGTGTTGCCTTCAGTGGCCGCATAACGCTCAGTGACGGTGTTGCATTCACATTCTTTGCAGTGCTTGGGTGCTTGCTTATGTGGGCCTCTTACACGATGGCCCATTCACGATCAGCGTAATTTAACGAGCATTGGAAAAGACGATGACAAAACAAAAGTATAGCTACCACGAGACCGAAGGTGTGCCCTTGAAGCTATGGGATAGCCATGATGCGTTTGAAGACGGTGCAATGCAGCAACTTCGCAATGTGGCAAAATTACCGTTCATACATAAACATGTTGCTGGTATGCCGGACGTTCATTGGGGCATGGGTGCTACCATCGGCTCAGTTATTGCCACCAAGGGCGCAATCGTTCCAGCCGCCGTTGGTGTGGACATTGGGTGTGGTATGATGGCCCACCAAACCACGCTTACGGCTAGCGACTTGCCAGATAACCTACATGCTATCCGTTCAGAGATTGAAGCGGTTGTCCCTCATGGCAGAACTGACAACGGCGGGAAGAATGACCGTGGCGGCTGGGGTGAATTAACGGCTGAGGGAACCCGTAGATGGAATGATTTATATCCACGGTACACCAGCATTGTAGCTAAGCATCCAAAAGCCCAAGCATTCAATACGGCTAACCACTTGGGAACCCTCGGCACTGGCAACCATTTTATCGAGATATGCCTTGATGAAAATGACGCTGTCTGGGTTATGTTGCACTCTGGCTCAAGGGGTGTAGGCAATCGTATAGGATCGTATTTTATTCAAGCTGCTAAAGCAGAGATGGAACGCTACCATATCGACAAGTTTTTGCCTGATAAAGATTTGGCTTATGTGGTAGAACACACTGAGCTTTTCGATGATTATGTGGAAGCTGTTGGGTGGGCGCAAGATTTCGCGCTAGAAAACAGAGTAATGATGATGAGAGCTGTCTTAGGTGTTCTTGGTAGAGCAGTAGGTTATGGCGTGACGACTGCTGTAACCGCCGTTAACTGCCACCACAATTACATCTCAAAAGAAAATCATTTTGGTTCTAATGTGTGGGTGACACGAAAGGGTGCCGTCCGCGCAAGGACTGGCGACTTGGGAATTATCCCCGGCTCAATGGGTACTGGTTCCTTCATTGTCGAGGGGCTAGGCAACGAACAGTCGTTTTGTTCATGCTCTCACGGCGCGGGTCGGGTTATGTCTCGTGGTGCGGCTAAAAAAGCGATTAGCATGGATGACCACGCTACTGCCATGAAGGGGATCGAGGCGCGGTTAGATGAGGGGGTGCTGGATGAAAGCCCTGCTGCGTATAAAGACATTGGGGCGGTGATGGAGGCGCAGGACGATCTTGTTAAAATCCGCTATCGCCTTCGTCAAATTATAAACGTCAAATGGTAACGCGTAATGGAGCCGCTACTGGCTCACAGAAAGGGAGAAAGAATATGGGATTAGATTTTAGCCACACTGAGGCTCACTGGTCATATAGCGGGTTTAACCGGGCGCGAACTAGGCTGGTTGCAATTCTCGGTTATGATTTTGATGTACTATGTGACCACAGCGTACCCGCCCCCAAATCACTGCTGGAAGATAGCATCGCGCCGATCATTTTTCATTCTGACTGCGATGGTGATATCTCCCCAGAGCATTGCAAGACTACCGCGCCAAGACTTCGTGAATTGATTGCCGCTTGGCCGGAAGATGATTTTGATAGGCAGCAATTCGAGATGTTGGCAGCGGGCATGGATGATGCCGCCGAAGCGAACGAACCGTTAGAGTTTTGCTAACACGAATACGAGGGATTTTAACTATGACCGAAGACCTTTGGGTTTGGTGGCAAGTTTCAATGCTGGTAACAGGTGGATTAGGAATAGCGGCATTTGCCCACATTTTCTGGTCTAAACGATAACGAGCCCCAAGGGCCAAGGGATGGACGATGCGCACAAAAAAATACGAAACGATTTTGAATGTCCTAGCTGGTATCGGCTTGGTTGTGGTCGTGTGGTTATTGGGTTATTCTGAATGGCTACTTGTATAAAATCATCCCATTAACGGCCCTCGGGGGCCATAGGAGAAATACATTGACTGACGAACCAAAAAACCAACGGATATGGGGATGGGCTACCTCTGGAAATCGCCCTCTATTGAAATCGGAAGCAGCCGAAAAAATCTGCCCAGTAATGACTTCTCGGGGGATTACCATCTTCTCAAATACAAACGAGACCGGCACCCTTGCGCCCATGCTGTGCCAGACCGATAGGTGCATGGCCTGGCAGGAGATGGCGATTGATGGGGAAATCCGTTGCCGGTGCGGGGTGATGACCCAGGGGGAGGATGCGTTATAATGGGACAGACTAAACTTATGTCGCTCATCGAGACTAAGGTCAACACAGGGGTCGGCTTCGTGGGGTCGTGGCTGCTCGCCGTGTACGCCATGCCATTCTTCGGCCTTCACCCTTCCCCCGGCCAAGCCACAGGGGTTGTCGCCATGTACACCGTGTGGTCATTGGTTAGGAGCTATTCGGTACGCCGAGTATTTAACCGCCTCGGCGTGCGACGCGCAGCCGGCGAAGCAACTCCTTCGCTGCATCCCGATCACCAAGCG
Organism: bacterium; assembly: GCA_030668045.1. Taxonomy (GTDB): domain Bacteria; phylum Zixibacteria; class MSB-5A5; order GN15; family FEB-12; genus DAOUUR01. The sequence continues at coordinate 4,027 of DAOUUR010000038.1, read as the reverse complement.
CACGCCGACTCTTTAACTCGCCCCGGATCGACGACAGAGCAGGTTTCCAAGTGCGCATGGGGCGCTGATTTACCAGATCCGAAGCAGTAGCTTTCGAGACCCCGCTGGCGCGCAGTACTTTACGCAGTTGTGTTTTCGTCGCGCCGACTTTCATGGCCGACGACACAAGGTGCTCGAAGTCCCCGTACGCTGACTGACGCGCTTCCCGTGCGTCGGCCAGTGACTCCCGGATCTCATCGTCCGTCACGTTACCTTGATCACGCAGGGTGCTGCTGAGAAGCGCGGAGCTATCTTTGAGCCGATCCGTGAATTCGAACGTCTTGTATTTGATGGATTCAACCGGATCGAAGGTGCTCATGCGCCAACCGATAGCACCCGCCATTTCCTCACCGAGCCTGTACTCCCGACCCGACCGCGACTTTGTGCCCGTCATGGCCATGCCGATCCTCTCTACCAGTGACACGGCGCCAGGCTGCATCGCCTTACGCAGATGGTTAGCGATGTCGGCTGTCTGGTCGATAGCGGGAGCTTCAGGGTTAAATATACGTCCCCCTGAGTCTTTCCTGTTCTGCCACACCTCCATGACGCCCCCCGCTAGGATGTCGATACCTAGGAAGGGCGAGAGCAGGTCTTTGCCGGCAGACACAACGGCTTCGTCGATGGGCTGGTCCCTCATCATCGCGGTGAGCGGGCGTTGAAAATACCCGTACGGATCCAAGAATGTCAGATCGATCATCTGAGGACTACCCTTCTCGTCCCTCCCTATAAATAGGAGGTTCGAGTTCTGGGACCAAGGGGCGCCGCCTAAGCGGATCGCTTCCTCTTCGTCGTCATCGATGCCGACCAACGCTTTGGACAACTGGGCAGCCGCATACATAGCGCTCGACGAGACCGCGATGCCTGCCAGCCGTCGCGCCCCTGCTTTACGCATCTGAGGGTCTTGGAGATCCTTAGCGGCGTATTTGAGCGAATTGAAATGCGTACGGATGATCTCCGCAGGGAACGATACGAACGTACCAACCAGCGGGAATTTACGCAGCTTACGGATGCCACGGCCAACCATGGAGTACGTAGGGTAAGTGTCCCGGATGCGACGGGCGGCTTCTTTTTCTTCGGTTTTCCGCGCGGCGTCGTACTCGGACTGAGATGAGTCCTTGGTGATCCCGTGCTTGTTCTTCATCAGGGACGCCAACTCGTTCTCGAAGCCCACGATTTTCCACAGGTCATCACCGAACTGATAGAATTTGGTCAGCTTATCCAGCTTGTGGCGCGTCCACTCGCCGGCCGCCGTACCACGAAGAACCATATCCTCCAGCTTGGAGTCTTCCAACAGCTTGATAAGTTCGCCGGCAAACGGTGTATCATATAGCACCCCGATTTCAGTGAGATGCTTCAGGTACGGATCGCCACCACCGTGCGTCTTGAAGTAATTGCGGGCAGACTTCATGGCTTGCTTCATGTGACTATAGTCGTAATGCCCACTGTGAACCGTAAAAAAGTAACCTGACATATAGTTACGGGCGGCAGTAGTCGGGGACAACACAGTCTTACCGTACTTCACCATGCCGTTGACCTGTACGACCATCCGCAGCCAGTTAGGCGATTCCTCTTTGCCTAAGGCGTCACGGAAGGCCTGCTCGACCTCTGGATACGTGTAGTACCCTCCGAGCGGATCCATGCCCTTGGCGCCCTTAGACGCGATCTTGGTCGTGGCGCCGAGCGGACGGTTCGCCTCGTTGAACAAGAACACACCTTCCCCCATCTCTTTCACTCGGTTGAGGAAGTGGGTGTTATGGATAAGATGGGACATCTTGGCAGCGGTGCGCGAGAAGTTTAGGCGTGGGTCCTTGTACTCGCCAAGCAGTTCTCGGATGGGCTCGGCGATGTCCATGCGTTTTTTAAGGACAGACAGATCCTTGGCGCCCAGCTTGCTTTCCTTGATGAAGGATTCAAAGCTATCATACGCCGTGCCTTCTTTTAGCATCAGCTCGATCTTCTTCTCCGCTTCGGTCGCGGTGAACCCTTCACTCTTCAGGTAGTCGGTGGCGCGCTCATATACGTCACGGGGCACCTTATCGACCCACTTCGGATCGTCAAAGGCACGGTACGACCGGTTAATATATTTACCGGCGTTCTCCGCCAATGTGTTTAATAGTTCGACCTTGGCGCGCAGGATATCGTCCGACACACCGGACTTTTTGAGTGTAGCGATCTCATCGTACAGGATCGCGCCGTATTCGGCAGATAACCCATCGATGTATTGCCGCATGGCAAAGATGGCCTCACGGACTTTCGGCTTGAGACGGGGATCTACGTCGCCCTGCATGGCACGGTGGAACGTATCCTGTTCCGCCTTCGTCATCTCTCCCCATTTCTTGCCGGTAGCTTCCTCTAGCCTAGACACATGGGAGTTGGTTTCCATCTCGGCAGCGTTGAACTTATTGTCCCGCGCGATCTTGGCCTCAAACACATCGGTTGGGAGGTTGCCCCCAGGGAATAGTTGCCGCTTGGTAGCCTGCCATACAGATTTTTTCGCTTTGTCCCACAGGGATTTATCGCTCTCGGACAATCGGGAATAAGCGCTGTTCTCGCGCTGGGTGCGTTGATGCTTCATCTCTCCAGGCGTGGGGCTAACCGGTGCCACATCTCCTGCAAACTTACCCGCTTCAGCGTCGGCCAGTAGCTGTTTCGCTGTGGTAAAATCGCCAGAGTCGATCAGGCTGCGGATCCCTTCTACGAATTCAGTGATGGTCTGGAATACATGTCCAATCATCCCTTTCGCTTCGAGCTCACCGCGCCCATAGGCGTCGAAGGCCTCGGCGATAGCTTCCTCTTCGCGTTGTTCTTTTGTTAAGTCGGAATATCGCTTATCGATGTCATATGTTGTGCGCCACTCTTTAGCGCGGCGCTTCAGCACTTTCCACTGGGATTCGTTGATTGCCCCCGTCTGACGGAGGAAATGGATCAGTTCATGGCGGGCCGAACCCATGGCGTCTAAGGATTGCATAGACACGAAGATGGTGCCGTCTGATGCGCGGAATACCCCACCGGACGCCCCTACGGGTACACCATTTACCGTTTCTCTGATTGCATCGACAACTACGACTTTAGCCTTGCGTCCCCCGATCCGACGAACCAATTTCGAAACCTTCTGTTGGACTTTGGCGCGATGTTCCGTATTCTTTGGGTGGTTCGCCGTGATCGTGTTTTCACTTATGTTCTCAATTTCATACCCGCGGCGACTCATCCGTTTGCCCGGTTCCCTCTTGAACCTAAGGTCCTCGTCTTTTGGTAGAGGGGCCGCCATGATTTCTTCTTCAGTCACAGGTTCGCCTTCGACGACGGGCTCCTCGGCCACTTCGGGCTCAGGGCGGGACAAAGCTTCGGCGTCACGGGCGGCCTGCTCTTCTGCCTGTTGAGCTTCGAATTCTTTCTGTTGGATGGCGCCCTCTTCGGCGGCGAGCTCGTCTTCGGCGGCGCGCACTAATGCCTCGTCGTCGGGGTGGTACTGTTTGTTATATTCGTTCTCGCGGATCAGCTCTACCACCGCATCGTCGCGACTACCTTCCGGTAGCATGCCGATTTCCTCAAGACTGACCCGAATTTCGTTAAGTGCAGGTGCGTCTTTCTTCACCAAGTCGGGTGTGCGTTGCAAATCGTAGCCACGGGTCTCACCGGACGGCTTTATCCCTCCGAGCTCTTTGATGACAGCCACGACGTCACGCGCCACTGTATGCTGGGGCACCGCTCCGCTGCGTGCTGTCAGTAGGCCTTGGCTCTGCATCCGGCTACGAAGCTGTCCTGCTTTCTCAGGTGTGGTATCCAGCGCATTCGCCAATTGTTTCACCGAGATGACGCGTCCGCTCTTCTGGGATGCGACATACGCCTTCGCCGCGTTTAGGGTAGGAGCGGCAGGTACAGGGAGAGCACCCGCCGCTTCCTCCGCAGGTGCCACGTCTGACAGGGGTGAAGGGGCACCTGTGGTTAGGTCCTTAATGTCATACAGCCATGCGCCGCCGGCAGTCTT
>DAOUUR010000455.1 GCA_030668045.1 bacterium | reverse complement strand
TTCGTGAAATAGAACTCGGGCCGGTAAAGGAACATGACAACATCAGCGTCCTGTTCGATAGCACCCGACTCCCTGAGATCGGATAGCTGCGGTCGTTTTTCTCCGCCGCGTTGCTCAACCAAGCGTGATAGCTGAGAAATCGCAATAACCGGGATTTACAATTCCGTGGCCACCGCCGTGAGGTTTCGCGACACCAGGGCTATTTCCTGTTGCCGGTTCTCGGAGCGAGCTGGAGAGTGCATTAGTTGAATATAGTCAACGATGATCAAACCAACGTCGTGGGTTGATTTAAGCCGTCGTGCCTTTGCTCGCAACTCCAGCGGTGAGAGCGTGGGCGAGTCATCGATAAATATGCGTGCCTCCGAGAGAGCGCCACCGCAGACACCAAACCTCTGCCACTCCTCGTTTGATAACTTCCCGGCACGAATCTTCTGCTGGCCCAACCTCGCTCGGCTACTGAGCAGCCTGAGTGTGAGGGCATGGTCGGACATCTCAATTGAAAAAATACCAACACCCACACCGGGTCCGCGCTCCGTGCGCGTAACATTTTCTGCGATATTGAGGGCAAACGCCGTCTTGCCCATCGAGGGACGCCCGGCAATGACAATCAAATCGCTAGGTTGCAGCCCGTTTGTCATTTCATCCAGTTGCGTGTAGCCTGTCTGCAAACCTGCACCGCCACCAGTAGCCGCGTACTCCTCCACCTGCTTAATCAACGGCCCCACCAGTTCCCCAACAGGAACAAAGCCTTTGCGAAGCCGGAACTCCGAAATCTTGAATATATTGGACTCGGCAACATCAAGCAGTTCCCCGACGTCACCCTCATGCGAGTAACAACTACTGACGATCTCGTTGGACGTATTGATCAGATTTCGCAGAACAGCATTGTCCAGCACAATCTTCGCGTGTGCCTCAACATGAGCCGGGCTGGCAACGTTTTCGGCCAACTCCACAAGATAAACGCGGCCACCTATTTTTTCCAACTCGCTTTCGATGACGAGAGCGTTGGTGACAGTCGTTATATCACACGGTTCCGACCTCTCGTACAACGCCAGCATCGCCAGAAAAATCGCCCGGTGTTTTGGATAATAGAAAAATGATTCGTTGGGAAGCACTTCGATAACACGACTGGTAGCCTCGGCATCCTTAAGCATCGAGCCTAATACGGCCTGCTCGGCATCCAACGAATGCGGTGGTTCGAGGTGTTTCGTTCGATTATCTATGTGTGTTCTTTGTGCCATTCAATTATCCAATTAGTTATCTCATGTACCGGTCAACTCATCGAGCCGAGCCTTAAGCATCTGCATATCTTCCCAGGTATCGCGTTTGTACGCAGCAAACCGAAGCAACGCCGCCGGGTGATAAGTCACCAGCGTCTGGACACCATGAAAATCATGCCACTGTTTTCTCAATTTCCCCAATGGGGTTTTTGTATTCAAGAGCGCCTGAGCGGCCACCCGTCCCAGACAACAAATCAGTTTCGGCTTGATGATTTTGATCTGCTCCAAAAGATGCGGAAAGCAGTTTTCCATTTCTTCCGGAAGAGGGTCGCGGTTGCCCGGCGGGCGACACTTGACAATGTTACCAATATACACCTGCTCGCGGGAGAGTTGAATCGCAGCCAGTATCCGGTCGAGCAACTGCCCGGCCCGACCGACAAACGGCTCGCCGGTACGGTCTTCATCGGCGCCCGGTCCCTCGCCAACAAAAATCACATCTGCCTTCGGATTACCAACTCCGTAGACCAGCTTGTTACGGGTCTGACCGAGCGAACAGCGTTGACAATCGCACATAGCGCCAAAATGATCTTCAAGCGATGCATACTGCGGTGTCGTTGACGCCGCAACTGCCTGGCCAAAAACATCTACAGTCTGACTGACTTTTCTAACCGAACTCATCTGTGCAACCAGATCGCTTTCTTCAAGTTTGACGGGAGCTCCGGTCACTATCACTTCGCCGAGGCCAAGCTCGACCTGCGCCTGAATAGCTCGGCGCACCATATCATGAATGTTAACCGGATGATCTTTCATCACGTCCCGTAGTTTTACTCTAATACTAATCGCTGGAGAGCAGCGGCGCAAGCATGTCGATCAACTTGACCGCAGTTTCTTGCTTAGAGAGAAGCGGCCACTCCTGCGGCTTCCGTCGCGGCTGGATAATCGTGACCTGGTTGGTATCGCTATCAAAGCCGGTCGAACTCCCCGGAGAGTTGAGTACGATCATGTCGAGATTTTTATCGCGAAGCTTCCTACGGGCATTGGAAATCCCGTTGTCTGTCTCCAGCGCAAAGCCGACCACCACCTGATGGCCACTCTTTAACTCGCTGATCGTCTTTAAGATATCGACTGTTGACTCACGTGTCCGATCACGTCCGGCGGATGTTCGTTTGCTCTTATGGTTAGTCGTTTTTGGCGGTGCGAAATCGGAAGGTGCGGCGGCCATAATCAGGCAATCTGTTTTCCGAAACTCTCTCTTGACCGCCTTGGCCAACTCGGCAGTGCTCTCAATCGCCACAAACCGGACACCGTTAGGAGGCTCCAGAGCGGTTGGGCCGGAGATTAAAGTTACCTCAGCACCGGTTACCACCGCAGCCTCGGCTATCGCATAGCCCATCTTG